>JAYTGM010000276.1:0-5264 GCA_043733425.1 Terriglobia bacterium | reverse complement strand
TCTCACCGAAAATAATGGAATCGGTTGGACATGCCTTCGCACAAGCCGGCTCCATATCCTCTTTTAAACGGTCATAACAAAGCGTGCATTTCCAGGCGCGCCCATCGTCCTTTAAGCGATCGATCACGCCGAACGGGCACCCCACCACGCAGTACCCGCACCCATTACAGATATCCGGCTGAACGTAAACGGTATCGAATTCGGTGCGAAGAATTGCGCCAGTCGGGCAGTTCTCTAAACACCCCGCACGCTGGCAATGCTTGCACACGTCGGACATCATCAGCCACGCCATGCCCGCCGTATCCGCGCCGCCCATCGGCACCGGCCGCTCCACAAAGCTCACATGCCGCCAGGTACTGCCGCCCAGGTGCCCCGTATTGTCGTACGACATACCGGTAAAAAGCATCCCGTCATCCGGCAATTGGTTCCACTGCTTGCAGGCAACTTCACAAGCCTTGCAGCCGATGCACACCGTCGTATCGGTGAAAAATCCTTTCGCCATTGCGGTCCTATGTCTCCTCGCCCTGCTGGCTCTTGCCGCTTGAAATGCCATGCTCGCCCGTGACCTTATGCCGGGCCACCGGCAGATCGCGATAGGTCACCGCTTCACCCAACACCGGAACAGCCAGCGTCCCAGACGTCGCAGCCCGCCGGTTCTGCCCCCTGCGTCCCGCTTCAATATTCCCCGTCAGCGCCTTCGAAGTTTGGATCGAAACATTCGGGTCGCCCACAAAAGAAGTCAGCTCATTTGCCGAATCGCCCTTCACCAGCCCGCTCGATCCCCAATGATAAGGAAGCCCAATCTGATGAACGCGCCGCTTGCCAATCTTCAGCGGCTGAATCCGCCCCGTCACCAGCACGCGAGTCTCAATTTCACCCCGCGCCGTAGTCACCGTCGCCCACCCGCCATTCTCTAAACCCTTTGCCGCGGCCAGCTCCGGCGAGACTTCGCAAAACATCTCCGGCTGCAATTCCGAAAGCCACGTCAACCACCGCGACATTGCGCCAGTGGTGTGGTGCTCCGTGATCCGGTAAGTCGTCAACACATACGGAAACTGCGGATCATGGAACGGCTTGTGATATGGATTCGCGCCCCTCACCCATTCCATGCGCGCGGGGTTACATTGCTGCCCATACAACGCATTCTCCGCCACCGATTCATGCGGCTCATAATGCGTCGGCATCGGCCCATCCTTTAAGCCGTTCGGGGCGAAGAGCCAGCCCTTGCCATCGCCATTCAGAATGAAAGGGTCGTTGCCGGAAATGGAAGCCGTACCCCTTGCGTCCGGCGCGGCGCGGTACGCCGGATCGCGATCGGCAAGAAAATCCGGCACGTCATAACCGGTCCACTTCTTCTGTTCCGCATCCCACCAGACACACTTCTTCCGCTCGCTCCACGGCTTGCCTTCCACATCCGCCGACGCCCGGTTATACAGAATGCGCCGGTTCGCTGGCCAAGCCCAGCCCCAATCCTTCGCCACCCAGTCCTGCTCCTGGCCGGCTTTCCGGTTCGCGGTCTGATTCTTCCCATCCTTATAGGAGCCGGAATAAATCCAACAACCGCACGCAGTGGATCCATCGTCCTTAAGCTGCTGAAAACCGTCCACTGGCTCCCCGCTACCGACATGGAACCCGCTGATCTCCTTCAGTACCTCTTCCGCCGAAGGCTCGTTCGTCTCGCCATTCGTCGAGTAGTTCCAGGTCAAATCCTGAAGCAGTTTGTCTTTGGGGTCCTTGGAATCCTTGTACCTCTCTCGCAACATACATCCCAAGTGATAGAGAAAATTCAACTCGCTGCGGCACTCGCCCGGCGGCTCAACCGCTTTGTGATGCCACTGCAGCAAGCGCTGTGTATTCGTGAAGCTCCCTTCCTTTTCTGTATGCGCGGCCGCCGGAAAGAAAAAAACCTCCGTCGCGATATCTTCCGTCTTCACTTCACCGCGCGTAATCTCAGGCGCATCTTTCCAGAACTCAGCGCTCTCAATCATCGCCAGATCGCGCACCACCAACCAGTCCAGCGCGCGCAGTGCCTGCCGGTTCAATGCTCCGTTCATCGAACCCTGCGTGGGGTTCTCTCCCATCAGGAAGTAGCCCTTCAATTTCCCATCCGCCATGTCGCTCACCGTCGTCATGTGCGAATGGTCGCCGGTCAGCCTCGGCAAACCGCCGAAGCAGTAATCGTTTTCTTTCGTCGCGTTCGGCCCGAACCACGCCTTCAAAAGCGACACCATATACTTCGGTGCTTCACTCCACCATCCCCACTGCGCCGTGGCTTCCTTCAGATACGCACCCAGGTCCACATCGGTCGATGCCTTGGGCATGTCCAGATACCCCGGCAGCAAATTGTACAGCGTCGGAATATCGGTCGAGCCCTGAATACTCGCGTGCCCGCGCAACGCCAGAATGCCGCCGCCCGGCCGCCCGATATTGCCCAACAGCAACTGCACCATCGCGCAACAACGGATATACTGCACGCCCACCGAATGGTGCGTCCAGCCCACTGCATAAGCAAATGCGGATGTCCGTTCCCGCCCGGAATTGTTGCAGAGCGTCTCCGCAATCTTCAGAAACAGCGCTTGCGGAATCCCGCAAATCTCTTCCACCTTCTCCGCCGTATACCGCGCATAGTGCCGCTTCACAATCTGGAACACGCACATCGGGTGCTCTAAGCTCTTGTCGAACTCTGTCGGGCGGAACTGCGTCCCACGCTCGGAGTACGCCTCGCCAGTAAACCGGCCATTCTTGCTTTTATCCTTCCCGGTTGCGCCGTCCTTTTGTTTATATTGCCAACTGGAGGCGTCATACTCCGCATCATCTGTATTCCATCCGCTGAATAATCCGTCCAGGTCTTCCGTATCCCGAAACTTGTCATTCACAATCGCCGGAGCGTTGGTGTACTCCACCACGTACTCGCGAAAATACCGGTTGTTCTCAATAATGTAGTGAATCAAGCCGCCCAGGAACGCAATGTCCGTCCCGGCGCGAATCGGAGCATAGATATCCGCCACAGCACTGGTGCGCGTAAACCGCGGGTCCACATGAATAATCTTCGCGCCGCGCTTCTTCGCCTCCATCACCCACTGAAAGCCCACCGGATGGCATTCGGCCATGTTTGAGCCCTCAATAATGATGCAATCCGAAAATTGCAAATCCTGCTGGAACGTGGTCGCCCCGCCTCTCCCCAGTGTGATTCCCAGACCGGGAACCGTGGAAGAGTGTCAAATCCTGGCCTGATTTTCTATCTGGATAATGCCCAACGCCGTGAACAGCTTCTTGATCAGGTAATTCTCTTCGTTATCCAGCGTCGCGCCGCCCAGATGCGCAATCCCCAAAGTCCGGTTGACCGTGATTCCCGCCGGAGTCTTTGCTTCCCAGGTATCCTCACGGACCTGCTGTACCCGGTCGGCCACCATCTCCATCGCACGGGCAAGCGGCAGCGCCTCCCACTCCGTTCCGTATGGCTTCCTGTACAAAACTTTTTGCTGGCGATGCGTCCCCGTCACCAATTGGAATGTAGCCGACCCCTTCGGGCACAGGCATCCGCGCGAAATGGGCGATTTCGGATCGCCCTCAATATTCATAATCTTCTCGTCGCGGACATACACCTGCTGCCCGCATCCCACCGCGCAGTACGGGCAGATGGAATCCACCACCCGGTCCGCCGAAGCCGTGCGTGCCTTCAACCGGTCCGCGTCCGGCGATTTTGCTGTCGCCCCAAAAGCATTCCAATCCCGCCGGGCAATCTGGTTCAACAACGGCCATCGCATGAGATCACCCTAGCAACTTCAGTACCTGGAAGGGGTTCCATGCGTACTACCATCGTAAAGAAACACCCTTGCCTACTTTTTTTCGTTACTTTTGGCCGGCCCTATGTGCCTCCGCGGTGCTCTGCGTCGCACAAGCAACAATACCGTCCGTCGGTTCCGGCGTGGCGCCTTACCTTCAATACCGCTTCCAACTCGCCTTTCTGCGTGGGACATTCACCACGCTTGTTTCCCAGCCACCGGTAGCGGACGTGAAAAAATTCGGTACCACCGGCCTGATTCAAGAATTTTACGACCCCACCAAAGCGGCCGGCGTTCGGGCAGCACTTCTTCTGCAGGACCCAACTAAGGTAGGCAACGATGGCGACGTGGTGCAGGTTTTTCCCGAACTCTACACGTATTACACAGCCGTAGGCGTGAATACTGCCGGCTACCCAATCGAAGACACGCAATCCTGCGCCACCTTCTTACTTCGGTGCACCTTCCAGCGCTTCACCAACAATTACGCCCTATTCTCCGTTCCCGTTGGCAATTCCATCGGAACGCAGTTCTCCGTTAGCGCAAACATTTATCTGAAATGGGCCGCTCTGGGCAGCACCGACGGACCACTTGGGATTCCGCTCGATTCTGTCAAAACGACTGCGTCTTCGCTAAAGACCACAGCCAATTACCAGACCTTTACCGGGGGAGTGATCTACGAAATTACCTCGGGCACCAACAAAGGCGTCGTATTTTCTACCCTGGGTGCCACCGACGGGCTCTATCAATCGCTCAACGGCCCCGCCGGCCCGCTCGGGCTTCCGCTCTCGGATGAACTCTCGCTCGCGGGGAATGTCCAACGCCAGCTTTTTGAAAGCGGACGGATTCAATACCAGAAAGGCGATATGCCTGCCGTCTTGTTTCCGCTCCGTGAGGTGCAAATTTCCCCATCCGGCTCCATCGTCCTTCAAAGCGGCCGTACCGTAATGGTGGTGGCGCATGAATTCGATACTTTGGATCAGGAAGCTTCCAACCGGTCAGTGACCTGGTCTTCCACCAACGGGCAGGTTGTCACCATCCAGGCGAACGGTTCCACGGCAACGCTCAAAGGCCTGGGTTCCGGCTATGCCCTCATCACCGCAACCAGCGAGGGCAAAGTCAGTACCGCTCTCCTGGTCAACGTCTCCGCCCCCTGTTGTGGTGTGGGAGAAGGCGCCCCCTCCGTTTTCATTGGGCAGATTTTTCAGGACGCCGTCTCTCGCAATAAACTCAGCGTGCAAATTCCGGGTCCTAACCCCGTCAAACGTCTCAGCAGCGGCTACATCCAGGACCTCTTATCCACGGACGGCTTAACTCATTACCTGCTTGCGAAGGGCGATCGAAGCGGAGTGGCCTATCTGGTTTCCGGCCTGCTCCTCGCCGCGTATCAGCAGGCAGGCGGCCCCACCGGCAGCCTTGGCTTTCCCTTGTCGGACGTAACTCCCGGAGGAATTCAGCTTTTTCAAGGGGGAGCGCTTGCCG
>JAYTGM010000275.1:0-13584 GCA_043733425.1 Terriglobia bacterium | reverse complement strand
CCTCAATCCCCAGCTTGCCCGTAAGCAGACCGCGTTCTTTAAGCGACATCGCGGTGAGTTGATACGGACTCTCATCTTCCTGCCACGTGAAAACCTGCGCGTGTGCGCCGCCATTCCCCAGCGCAATCTGTTCGCGGGAGCGCTCTTCTTCGAACCCCGGAGCGATGTAGAACGGTTCGCCGCGCATGGGAATCACCATGATGAACATACGTTCGCTGTTGCCCCATCGAACGCCCGAAAAGTAATCGAGCGAGGTGCCTCCAGCCAGGCAGATGCTGTTGATTTTCTGCTCCGTCATCAGCTTCTGCGCACGCTCGATTCGTGCGCGGCGTTCTTCCGGCGTGATCGCTTTTGCTTCTGCTTTACGGCTTTTCAAGGCGCTGATTGCGGGAGCAACGGCGGCAGGAGCCATGGCAGCCACTTGCAGGAAAGTGCGGCGGGTGGGCATGAGCCAGTGTACTTTGCTAAACTTACACATTCAAGCCGGCCACGCTCGCCTGTCTGAATTTCGCCGTTATGAGGCTTTTGAGCGCACTCCTTCTTGCCGCAAACGCATTCGCCCAAGCTCCCGAACCGGATGGTGCCGGGGTGCGCGCGGGCACGCTTCCCGAACGTTGGACCGCTAGCGGGCCGCGTTGCGTCGAAGTTCCTGATTGGCAGGTTCACCAATACAATGAGGACTTCTACATACTCCGCGAAAGTGGCTGCACGAACTACGAAAAGCCGTTTCTGTATTTGATCTTTGGAAAAGACCGCGTGTTGTTGGAGGACACGGGTGCGGGAAAGCCGGAGACCGCGCGAGCCGTTACAGCCGTCATTCAGGACTGGTGTAAACGGAACAAAAGAACATCGATTCCGCTGGTGGTGGCCCACTCGCATTCGCATGGCGATCACGTAGCGGGTGATTCTCAATTTCAGGCACTTGCCGATACGACCATGGTTCCACTCACGGTGGCAGGCACGGCGCAGTTCTTTCGGATTGTAAACGGTATCGGTTCAATCGATTTGGGCCAGCGCGTGATGGACGTGATCTCAATCCCTGGGCACGATGTGCTGAGCGTGGCATTCTATGACCGGCAAACCGGAATTCTGTTAACGGGCGATAGTCTTTACCCAGGGCGGCTTTATGTGCGGGATTTTGCCGCATTCGTCCAGAGCACGGAGCGGCTGGTGGAATTCACCAAGGGCAAGATTGTTGCTCACGTCTTGGGAACGCATATCGAGCAGGCTTCCACACCGTATCAAGATTATCCGATCGACACGGTTTATCAGCCGGAAGAGCATACACTGGCTCTGACGCGCGGAACATTGCTCGAATTAAACGAAGGTCTTCATGCGATGGCAGGTCAGCCGCGCCGCATGGCATTTCGCGATTTTACAATCTGGCCCAGCAAGCCCCGCACTTCCCCGCCTACTTCTCATGATTAAATTCGCTCTCATTCTCTTACTGGTTGTCTCAGAGCTTTCGGCACAGAAACCGAAGTTTACGGTTGGCTGGTCCATTTATGTTGGCTGGAATCCTTATGCCTACATGGAAAAGTCTGGAATTCTGAAGAAGTGGGCCGATAAGTACGGCATTGAGATCAAGGTTCAAAGGTTCGATTATGCGCCGTCGCTGGAGGCATTCGTCGCAAAGAATATTGACGCCTGCACGATGACCAACATGGAAGCGCTGGACCTGCCCGCGGCCGCTGGCGTGGATAGCACCGCGATCATCATGGGCGATTATTCGAACGGGAACGACGCGCTACTGGTGCGCAACGGATTGACGTTGGCGAAACTACCGGGTAAAAAATTGATGCTGGTGGAAAAGACTGTTTCCCAATATCTATTCGAGCGCGCCATGACCATAAATGGTCTGCAGGACCAGATGAAGCGCGTGCCGCTGGTGAACACGTCAGATTCCGATATCGCGACGGCATTTATTGCCAATCCATCGCAGGAAGCCGTGGTGACATGGAAGCCCATGGTGTCGCAGATTTTGAAGACCAAGGGCGTGACTTCAATTTTCAATTCTTCACAGATTCCCGGCGAAATTATGGATCTGCTGGTGGTGCGGACAGACGTGTTGAAGAAACCGGAAGGGCAGAGGTTTGCCAAGGCAATCACGGGCGCATGGTACGAGGTGACTGCCCAAATGAAACAGGACAAAGTACTGGCAGGGATTGCCGCGGGCGCACAGGACACTCTGCCTTCTTACAAAGAGCAGCTCAGCACGACGAATCTGTTTTACACGCCCCAATCCGCATTGACGTTTCTGCAAAGTCCGGAACTGAAGAAGAAGATGGAACTGGTTCGCCAGTTTTGCTTTGGGCACCATCTGCTTGGAGATGCCAAGTCGGCTGACCAGGTGGCGATAGCGTATCCGGATGGATCCATCCAGGGCAAGCCTGACCGAGTGCGCTTTCGCTTCGATAGCTCTTACACCCAAATGGCGGCGCAAGGAAAGCTTTAGTGGAGATCTTCGCACTCAACGCGCGTCCCGGTCGCGCGGTGTCGTGGGCGCTATCGTGGTTCCTCTTTGTGGCTGGTGTTTGCGCATACATGTGGATCGCACAGCAGCGTCACCGGGAAAATCCGGAAGACCGCGTAGTTCCCACCGTTGCGCAGATGGGCCAAAGCTTTTATGACGCGGCGTTCGGTACCGATGAAGACGGCGGCCAAGTTTCGCTCCCCCACCGCTTCTTGAACAGTATGCTCTGGCAGGACACGGTTGCCAGCGGTAAGCGGTTCTTATGGGCTATGTTGTTGCTGATTCCGGCTGTTGTCTTGGGTCTTCACGTTGGCATGTTTCCTTTTTTCGGTGCCTTCTTTCTGCGATTTATCTTGTTCTTCGACAAAATCATCGCCCTTTCGGTGCTTCCGATTTTGTTTATCGCGTTCGGGATCGATGAGCTATCGAAAGTGATGCTGATTGTTATCGGCGTCACGCCGACCATCATTTTGGACACCGTAAATCTGTCGAAGGGCGTGCCGAAAGAGCAGATTGTGAAAGGCTTCACTCTGGGCGCCGGGGATTTCGCAATTACTTACCGCGTAGTGCTGAAGCAGATTATGCCGCGCATTCTAAACAGCATCCGTTTGAATCTGAAGGCCGTGATGCTGTTTCTCTTTGCGGGCGAGATGATCGCTTCCACCGATGGCCTTGCTTACCGGATTGCGCTCTTACGGCGGAACATGGGGATGAGCACGATTCTGCCTTACGTGTTGTGGGTTGCTCTGCTGCTATTTCTGGTGGATCTTTCCATGCGAATATTGAACCGCCGCATGCATCCCTGGTTTCGGGAATGATCCGCGTCGAAAATATTCATGTGACGTACCCCGTGCACGGGCATGCTCCGAAGCACGTGCTGGACGGGGTCAGCCTCGATATTCATCCGGGTGAGTTTATCTCCGTGGTGGGACAGACGGGGTGCGGGAAAAGTACATTGCTGCGCTTGATTTTAGGTTCTGAGGCACCCACTCGCGGGCGCGTGCTGATCGATGGCGAAGTGCATTGCCACCCTGACCGCAATGTAGGGTATGTTCCGCAGAAATATTCGCTGTTTCCGGATAAGACGGTGCTGGAGAATGTCACGTTCGGGTTGGAACTGGAAGAGTTTGGACTCTTCAACAGATGGACTCCCCGGTATTGGCGCAAGAAGCGGGAATATGCGATCCGTGCATTAGACAGCTTGCGTTCCATGGGTCTGACGGAATCTGACGGGAAGAAGTATCCCGATCAGCTATCGGGCGGGATGCAGCAGAGGGTGGCAATTGCGCAGGCGCTGGTAATGGAACCCAAAATTCTGTTGATGGACGAGGCGTTCAGCGCGCTGGACCCGGGAACACGGCGCGAGATGCAACGGCTGATTCGACGAGTTTGGAAACAGAACGGGTGCACGATTCTGTTC
Source organism: Terriglobia bacterium (assembly GCA_043733425.1). GTDB lineage: Bacteria > Acidobacteriota > Terriglobia > Bryobacterales > Bryobacteraceae > JALYXI01. Next base: position 9,691 of record JAYTGM010000275.1, on the reverse strand, counting down.
GTCACCCACAACACGCACGAAGCTGTTTTTCTGGGTACGCGGGTGGTGCTGCTCGCTAAGGCTGAAGCGGGAGGCGCGGCGCGGATCGCAATGGATTTCGCCGTGCCGGATCACGACCAGCATGAAGAGGTTGAGGCGGCGGTCCGCCGGATTGAACATCACGATTACTCAATACCGGCAACAGTGTAAATGAAAGCGAGCTATGCAAGGATATCTTTCACAACCTTGCCAGCCACATCGGTAAGGCGGAAATCGCGGCCACTGTACCGGGAGGTTAGCTTTAAATGATCGATGCCCATCAGATAGAGCAGAGTGGCGTGAAGATCGTGGACGTGCACCGGATTCTTTTGGGCACGCAAGCCGAACTCATCAGTTTCACCGTAGATGGTTCCACCCTTGATGCCGCCACCAGCTAACCACATGGTGAAGCCAAACGGGTTGTGGTCGCGACCGTTTTGCACGCGGCCCTCCGCATTGCCACCGCCGACTTCCATCATAGGCGTGCGTCCGAATTCACTGCCGCATACGACGATGGTGTCCTTCAGAAGGCCTCTGGCTTTTAAATCTTTGATCACCGCGGCAAAGGGCTGATCGGAATCTTTCGCATTCTTCCGGTGCGCTTCAATGTCGGCATGCGCATCCCACGGATCACCTTTGGCGTAATAGACCTGCACCATTCTGACGCCACGTTCGACCAGCCGCACAGCCATCAGGCAGCCTCTGGCGGTTGAGCCCTGGCCGTACATTTTCAGAACCTCGGGCTTCTCTTTCCGGATATCGAATACGTCGGGTGCTTCGGTCTGCATGCGGTAGGCGATTTCCATGGATTGAATGGTCGCCTCCATTTGGGGGTCTTTGGCTTGTTCTCCCTGGAGCTTATCGAGGCGTTCCAGCAGATCGAGCTCGCGGCGTTGTTCGGTCAGCGTGAACTTTTCGTTGTTCATGAAGCTGACAAGTTTTTTCGGATCGAACTTAGGGTCGATCAGCTTTTCGTCTGTTTGCTTTTCGACAATCTTGTTCGAGATGAACGTGCCCTGGTGGATAGCAGGAAGGAACGCGGAATCCCAGAGCGGCGGTCCAACCGTGGTGGGGACATCGGGACAGAGAACCACGTAGCCGGGTAGATTCTTATTTAGCGTACCCAGCCCATAAGTCATCCACGAGCCAAGCGAAGGGCGGCCTGCTTGTGAAAAGCCGGTATTCATCATGAGCATGGAGGGCTCGTGATTGGGGATATCGGTGTACATGGAACGAATGAAGCAGATATCGTCCGCGCATTCGCCAACGTGGGGAAACAACTCGGACACTTCCATGCCAACCTGTCCGTACTTTTTGAATTTGAAGGGCGAACGCATCAACGCGCCGGTCTTGCGTTCAGTGGCGATGTGATCACCCGGCATTGGCTTACCGTGATATTTATCGAGCGCGGGCTTGGGGTCAAACGAATCCACCTGCGAAAGGCCGCCGTTCATGTAGAGGAAGATGATGTGCTTAGCTTTAGGAGCGAAATCGAGCTTGCGAGGACTGCCGTCTTCGGCTTTTAAAGAATCGCTGACCATGCCGGCGAACGCCATCATGCCGAAGCCGGCGCCCATGCGGCGGAGCGCGTCACGTCTTGAGAATGCCTGGTGCATCATAGAGGAACCTTTTAGTTGATAAACGTAAATTCGTTGGAACTCAGTAAGATTTTTGCGTAACGGCCGAAAATTGTGACGGGGAGCATCGGCTTTTTTTCCGCTTCCGGTTTAGGACCGCGGCTGCCCATCATGCCCGCCATCATTCCCTGCCCCATTTCAGGCTTATCGTCAACTTTTGGCATGGGCTCTTTTTCGGCGTCAGAAGCAGGCTCGGCGTCATCTTCTTTTACGGGAGCCGGATGGCCTTCATTCTTCGGCTCAACTTTCGCCAACAGCACCTTCTCGCGGGCGTCTTTCTTTGCGGCTTCGGTCTTTGCAGTCTCAGCCGCTTTGTTTTGCTCGGTCTTGCGGTCTGCAATCTTCTTGAGGCGTTCTTTTTCTTTCTCCACTTTGCGCTCTTCGTATTCGCGCATGGGCTCCGTCTTCAAGTAATCGAGTCCGGCGGTGAGTTCGGCATCTGTCGGCATGCGGCCGAAAACGATGCGATACGTCTTCTTGATGCGGTCCGCGTTGGTTGGCTCTTCCAGGACGCGCTTGGCTACCAATTCGCCCTGCTGCTGCACGAAATCACTATTCATGAAGAACAGACGTTGTAGCGGAACATTGGTAGAGAAGCGCTTTTCGGCGGAAGTAGCAGGGCTGGGAAAATCGAAAAGAGCAAGATATTCATCCAGATGATAGCGGCTGACTTTTCCGTAAACAGTCCGGCGCGCGAGATCGGGTGTCAGGTCTTTCGACGGACCGAAGAGCTTGGGCTCCAGCATGCCGCTGACAGATAAGAGCGAATCGCGAATTTCTTCGGCATCCATGCGGTGCTTGTTAGCGCGCCAGTAGAAACGGTTGCCGCTATCTTTCGCGAAGTCCGCGGGATCGTTGTCGGCACTCAGTTGATAAACGCTGCTGAGCATGATTTCCCGGTGAAGCTTCTTGGTTGACATGCCATCGTCCACAAAGCGCTTCGCAAGATATTCAAGCAACTCGGGGTTGGTGGGGCGCTCGCCAGCGAAACCGAAATTGCTCGGCGTATCGACTATCCCGGTACCGAAGTGGCCTTTCCAGACTCGGTTGACGAACACGCGCATGGCAATGGGCTGGCGTACGATGGATTCGGCAAGTTCCATGCGGCCGCTCCCTTTCGTGAAAGGCTCGGGCCTTCCATCGACCAATGCCGATAGAAAGTGACGCTGCTGTATGTCGCCCAGGGTATATGGGTTGCCTCGTTTGCTCACCGGCAGATCCACCGGCTTCGGCTCGTCAGAGACTCCGTGGACGAACGGATATTTAGGGGGCAGGTCTTTTTTTGCAGCTTCGATATCGTTTTTCAAGCTATCGAGGTAAGCGCGTTTCTCCGCACTGAGCTGACGCTCCAAACTCCAGCCGCGGAATGAGAGCAGGCCCGGCTTCATATTGCGGAAGTTGTTCATCGGGTCTTCGCCGTCGCTCAGATCACGCTGGAAAACATCAGTCCAGAGATTCATGCGCTCAAGGGGGAGGCTTTTCAGCTCCAGGCCGCACCCGGGACAGAAATCGTCGTTCGTGACAAAATCACTGGGGCGATTTTTACGCTCTTTCGGCTTGTTGGTTTCGGGGAGGGATTTAGCGACGATTACTTCGTTGATATCCTTCATCTCGCGCTTTTCCATCATGACGGCGACAACGGTGGATTGAAACTCATCAGCCAGCTTTTTGGCTTCGTGCGCGGTGCCGCCGCGTTTGATCATGGCCTGCCATTTCTGAAGATCGGGGTAAAACTTCGGGGGCTTCGCACTAAATTTTGCCCAGCGCTCGAAGAGTTCGTAATCGAGCTTGCCGTCTTCCACTACTTTCGCTATCTGGTCATTGGGTTCGCCTTGCACGCGCCAAACGGCCTGAAGATATTTAGAGCATTGCAGGGCGAGTGTTTCGCCCAAGCCGGTGCTTTCAGCCCGCTGAATTTCGCTGAATAGTTTTTCTTTCTGTTCGATTTTCTTTTCTTTCAAATCGAACTCTGAAACCAGATCTTTCGGCATCAGCGGATATTCGTTGTAGCGGGTGCTGGCGAAGACGCCGGCAAGAGAATAGTAGTCTTTGGTGGGAATGGGGTCGTACTTATGATCGTGGCAGCGGGCACAGGCAACGGTCATGCCCAGGAAGCCACGCGTAACGACATCAATGCGGTCATGGCGCTCATCGGCGCGGGTAACTTCAATGGCACCGTTATCGTAGTACCAGGGGCCTTGGCCCAGGAAGCCGAGCGCGGGCAGCATTTTTGCTTTGACCTGGTCATCCATCATGTCGGCCGCGAGTTGGGCCTTTACAAACTGATCGTAGGGAAGGTCGTTATTGAAGGCGTTGATGACCCAATCGCGGTACAGATAGGCGTTGGGATACGGATTCAGTCCGCGTCCCATCGGATCGAGCGAGCGATAATCATCTTCACCGAAACGAGAAACATCAAGCCAAAGCCGTCCCCATCTTTCGCCATAATGCGGTGATGCCAATAGGCGATCGACCACTTTGGGGAAGGCTTCCGGCGAAACATCTTTTTCAAAAGCGTCAATTTCTTCCGGAGTGGGTGGGAGACCGGTAAGGTCGAGCGTCGCCCGCCGGAGGAGAGTGCGTTTATCGGCGGCGTGAACGGGTTTGAGATTCTCTTTTTCAAGACGCGCAAGGATGAAGCGATCGATTTCGTTTTTCGCCCAAGCCGTATCGCGAATGGCAGGAGCGGTTGTCGGGTGGAGAGGCTGGAAACTCCAGAACGCCCGTTGTTGAGGGGTGATGACGTACTCGCCGCTTTTCGATGTGGTTACCGGGGAAGTAGAGGCGGGCCAATTGGCGCCAGCCTTCACCCATAACGTCAGATCTTCTATTTCAGCGGGTTTCAGCTTGGAACCCTTGGGCATCTTGAGCTCAGTGGTTTGAAGAACAGCGGTAATGAGTAGCGATTTCGATGCGTCACCGGGAAAGAGGGCCGGCCCGGTAGTTCCGCCTTTTACAAGAGCTTCGCGAGAATCTAGCCTCAGACCGCCCAGTGCCGAATTGGTATGACAGCCGTAACAATTGTTCGCAAGCAGGGGACGTATGCGAGTTTCGAAAAATTCAGGCGTGTTCGGGGGGACAGAAGGCGGCGCAGCTACAAGCGGAAAAGCTGAAATAAAAAGAAAGGTTAATCGAAGTGGTGGTACCTGGCCGAACATGCGTGAACCCTCTGGATTAGTGGCTGGAACTGCAAGAACGTGACGACTAGGTTCTGGTTACGCCGGGGTAACACTACGCAGTAGGTTAACACGCAATCGGATGCTCACTTGTGGGACCAATCCGGCCAGATGACCCGAGTGAACCGTAGTACGCTTAGAAATTCTTACTACCTTGTCTGTAGTCGAACCGTGAAAACTTTATGACAAGATCCCGACTTGCCCTGGTAATTTTGATTGCTATTCCGGTGCTTGCACAGCCGCCTCAATCCGCGCGCGCTCCCAAGCCCGGGGCGAAGCCGCCAAGCATGAAGATACCGATGGCAGAGCTGAAATTCGAGGCGGTTTTCGATGTGCCCGGTGCGCCGGATTGGATCGCTGTGGGGGACGAAGTATGGATCTCAAACAAGCCTAAGAACACAGTGGCTCGCCTGGATGCCAAGAAAAACAAAGTAGTGGAGATGGTGCCGGTTGGGCAGAAACCTTGTTCAGGACTGGCGATTGGATTCGGGAGCGTGTGGGTGCCGAATTGTGGCGATCAGTCTGTGTCGCGGGTGGATGTAAAAACAGGGAAGTTGACTGCCACGTTTCCAGTTGCGATTGCGGAATCGGAAGGGTACATCGCAACGGGTGCGGGTAGTGTCTGGTTGATGACAGATAAAAAAGGGACGCTGGCGAGGATCGATCCGGCGACGAACCAGGTGGTGGCGGAAATTATCCTGCCGGCGGGTTCGTACTGCCCGGTATTTGGAGAGAATGCAGTGTGGATCACCAGCACGGATGGAAACTCGGTGAGCCGCGTGGATCCGGCTACCAATCTGGTAGTGGAAACAATTCCAGTGGGGAAGGCACCTCGATTTCTGGCTGTTGGGGAGGGTGGCGTTTGGACCCTGAACCAGACTGAGGGGAACGTAACGCGGGTGGACCCGAAGACGAACAAGGTAGTTGCGACGATTGACGTTGGAGTGCCGGGCGGCGGCGGCGATATCGCGGCGGGAGAGGGGTCCGTGTGGGTGACTAGTTTTGGATTTCCACTTTCCCGGATTGATCCGGCGACCAACAAAGTTGCGCAACAGTTTGTGGGAAAGGGCGGGGACGCGGTCCGGGTGGGCTTAGGGAGTGTCTGGCTGTGCGATCTGGCGGGTGGACATGTGTGGCGGATCGATCCGAAGCGGGTGGAGGCTACGGTCGGGCAGTTGTGATTAAACCAATTGACTAGCCAGTAGCAGAGCCTGGGAGAGTAGCTTGAGGCCGTGGTTATCCTGCGTAGTAAGCAAACTTTCGGGGTGGAACTGGACGGCTTCTATAGGGAGTGTGCGGTGCCTAATTCCCATGATGATGCCATCTTCGGTTTCGGCCGTGATTTCGAGACACGCAGGGAGTTTGTCGCGCTTCGCATAGAGGCTGTGATAGCGGCCCACTTCAAGCGGGCTGGGCAAGCCCGCGAAGACGCCTTTCCCGGTGTGATGGATTTTGCTTGGTTTTCCATGAACGGGGTAATCAAGAATTGCCAGTTCGCCGCCAAAGGCTTCTACAATTCCTTGCAGGCCCAAGCAGACGCCGAAGATGGGGATGTTCTGTTTTATGGCTTCAAGTACTAACGGGGTGATTCCAAAATCGGACGGACGCCCGGGGCCGGGTGAGATGAGGATCAGGTCAGGGGAGACTTCCTGGAGCAAGGTGAGTGGGAAGCCGTGGCGATAGGTGACAACTTCCGCGCCGGTTTGCCTGGCGTAATTGGCAAGGGTGTGGATAAAGCAGTCATTGTGATCTACCAGGAGAAGTTTCGGCCCGTTAGTGGGAACCTGGGGAACTGGCGCGGGGGTGGCTTTCGGGCCCAGGAGGCGGAAAAAGCCGGTGGCTTTGAGTCTGGTTTCCGCTTCTTCCGATGCGGGGTCGGAATCGTAGAGCAGCGTAGCCCCGGCGGGATAGCGGGCTATACCGTCCTGCAGGTAGGTAGTCCGAATCAGGATTCCGGTATTGATGTCGCCATTCAGCTTCAACATGCCGATAGCGCCGCCGTACCAGCCTCTCGCACTCGATTCATATTGTTCGATGGCTTCGGCGGCAGCCTTCTTAGGAGCGCCTACCAGAGTGACGGCCCACATATGTGAAAGGAAAGCGTCAAGCGCGTCATAGCCCTTCTGCAGGGTGCCTTCGACGTGATCGACCGTGTGGAACAGACCGGCGTAGCTTTCAATCAGCCGGCGGCCTAACACCTTTACGCTTCCCGGTTCACAGACGCGGCTTTTATCGTTTCGATCGACATCCGTACACATGGTGAGTTCGGATTCTTCTTTGGTGCTGTTCAGGAGTTCGCGGATGCTTTGGGCATCGCGCATGGCGTCTCCCGAGCGCTTGGCCGTGCCGGCGATGGGGCATGTTTCAACCCTGGAACCTTCGACGCGGACGAACATTTCAGGGCTTGCGCCCACCAGTTGCTCGTCACCGAATTGGAGCAGAAATTCGTACGGGCTGGGGTTGGCGCCTTGCATTCTGGTGAACAGATCGCTCGCCTTTCCGGAGTACGGCGTAGAAAAGGTCTGGCGGAGCACTACTTCGTAATAATCGCCGCGGCGCATTCCCTCGCGAACGGACTCGACATTGCGCATGTATGCCTCTGGCGTTTGGTCCGATTCGATCGGGCCAGGTTCCCGCTGGGCCGGAGGCGTGATGGTAGCGGCGTCGCGGGGGAGGCCCGCGGTGGAGAGCCCGTGCGATTCCCAATCGTATTCAAAACGTTCTACGCGTTCGCGCTTGCGGTCCATGTAATAAATGTCATCGCAAAGGTAGAGATGCAGGTCGGGGTGATTGTGGCGGGGAAGCCGAAAGCTGATGGGCTCGAACTGGAAGAGAAGGTCATAGCCGAAAGCCCCGATGAGGGAGAGGCGGTCATCTTCAGAGTTGCGAAATTCTTCAATCAGAGCACGCAGAACAGAGAAGACGCTGGGCTGTTTAGAGCGCTGCTCTTCGGGGAAGAACTTTGGGCTCGGCTTCAGGGTGCCACGAAGTTCACCGTCAATTAAACGAAAGCTGTCCCAGTGGGAATGGTTTGCCAAAACCGGTTCGATGATGCGGTTCAGAAGTTCGCCGCGGGAGTTGAGAGGCCGGAAGGCTACATCTTTCCCTTGGGAAATCAATTCGAGTGGCGGACGGGTGGAGGCGAAATCCCAGCGGGAATAGCGGCCGGGATATTCATAACCAGAGGAAAGGTAGACGCCGCGATGAATATCTAATTCCTTCAGCAGACTTTTGAGGCCGCGCCGATACGATGTAGCGGAGGCGGTGCGGGTGACCGTAATGCCATGAGGGGTGGAGTAGCGGAGCGTGCGCAGTGCCATGGGTAGAAACCTCCATTGTAGAATCAGGCTGTGAATATGGATCGGCGGGTGTTTCTGGCAATGAGTGCGGCAGGCATGGCCCAAGCCCAGCTACCGCCAGCCGTGTTGCCTGCTCCCGCAAAGGCTAAGATCACCAGCGCGGTGATGCTTTGGACGCTTCCCGGAACCTTTGAGCAGCGGGTGAAAATAGCGGCGGAAGCGGGTCTACAGACTGTCGGACTTCGGAATGAGTACACACAATGGGACGCGGCACAGCTTCCGCGCGCGAAACGTTACATGGAAAGTTTTGGCATGACAGCAGAGACACTGCGCGCCAACTTTAACGGCAGCACGAAAGCGGATTCCATGCTGGACCCTGCGCGACGGGAGGCATTTTTAGCGAATCTCCGCCAAGCCATTCTAGTGGCGAAAAAGCTGGAAACGCCAAACGTGGTTGTGGTGAGCGGAGAGGAAATTTCTGGCCGAACGCGTGCTGAACAACATGAAAATCTGGTGGAGAGCGCGAAACAAGCGGGTGCCTTGGCCGCAGCGGCGGATGTCATGCTGCTGCTGGAGCCGTTGAGCAACAAGCAGGAAACCAAGAGTTTCCTTTGCACTTGGGCTGAAGGTGTGCAACTTGTCAAAGATGTGGATAACCCGCATGTGCGGCTGTTGTGCAGTGTTTATGAAGAGCACATGCAAGTTGGCACGTTAGCGGGTCTTCAGAGTGCGTTGGAATATACCTCCTGCCTCACCCTAGCGGATGCTCCTGGACGGTCTGAACCCGGCACGGGATCAATCCCCTTCAAAGAGGTTTACCGGACGCTGCAAAAAATGGGCTATAGCCATCCTGTTGCGATGGAGTACGCGCCAAAAGGACAAGCGGTTGCTAGCCTAAAGAGGGCAGTCGATCAGTTCCGCGCCGCAGTAAACGAGCGTGGCGCGCCATTGGCAAACCCGCTGAACCCCACGGAGGGACCCTTTGTATAAAGCATTTTTTGGTTTGAAACTAAACCCGTTCAATCTAAGCCCGGATCCGCAATTCCTGTATCGCAGCAAGCAGCATGAGGAAGCGCTCGCGAACTTGATCTACGGAGTGCAGAGCCGCAAAGGGTTTATCGCACTCACGGGCGAAGTGGGGACGGGGAAAACCACGATGTTGGAGTGCCTTCGGGACTTTCTGGACCAGCAGCAAATTCCATTCGCCTTCCTGTTCAACAGCCGACTTACCCCAGAGCAGTTTTTCGAAATGATTGCCTGGGATTTCGATCTGCCAGGGGAACGAACAAAAACAGCTGTACTGTTTACTCTGAACGATATGCTGCTGCAGCGTGCCAATGAGGGCCGCACAACGGTTCTGATTGTGGACGAGGCGCACAATCTGGATTGGAACGTTTTGGAAGAAATCAGGTTGCTAGGAAATTTGGAAAATCGGCGGGGGAAACTGATCCAGGTGATTATCGCGGGGCAGCCGGAGTTGGATCAGAAACTGGATGCACCGCAGTACCGCCAACTGAAACAAAGAATCGCGCTCCGCTGTACCTTACAACCCTTCGACGCA
>JAYTGM010000274.1:0-1792 GCA_043733425.1 Terriglobia bacterium | reverse complement strand
GGTTCCCATCCACTTTTGAGAACACAGGAGTTACCGGGACCGTGAACTGTTTGCCTTTGCGATCCACTTGAACCGTGACCGTTTTTCCACCCGATTGGCGAATTCTTTCAATTAGGGTGAATCGGCTGCGTACGGCGTGGCCATCGATACTGAGCAGCAAATCGCCCGCTTCGATACCGGCTTTTTGCGCAGGCATGCCAGGGGCGACAGTGAATGCCTCAATGGGTCCGTCCTCGTCCCAACCGGCTTCTCCGATCCCTTCCTTCTCGTCCAGCATCGGCGTAATGCGGGTATCGATCACGCGGCCCTGGCGGGTTACCTGAACGTCGAGCGTTTTGTAGGCACTTTCCACGGTTTTCAGCAGAATGTCTTCCCAGCTGGGGTTTTTCTTGCCGTCATACCGCGTGATGACGTCGCCCGCTTCCAAGCCGGCTTTTGCGGCGGCGGAGTTTTTTTCCACGTGACCGATGACGGAAGGCCCATCCTGCACTACCTTCTGGTAATGCACCATGAACAGACCCGCCAGAATGCCGACGGAGAGCAGGATGTTCATCAGTGGACCGGCTGCTGCAATGATGAGACGCTGCCAGCGTGGCTTGTTCAGGAAGGCACGCGGATCATCGGAGCCTTCCTCACCGGGCTGGTCGCCCGCCATCTTGACGTAACCACCGAAAAGTATGGCAGAGAGCCGATAATCCGTCTCACCGCGCTTAAAACCGAAAAGGCGGGGGCCAAAGCCGAAGCTGAACACGTCCACGCGCACATTGAAGTAACGCGCGGCCCAGAAGTGGCCCAATTCGTGGACCAGGATCATCACCCCGATCAGGACCAGTAGCCAAGCGATGTTGTGAAGCGCAGCCATAACCGTCTAAACCTTTTGTGCGGCGCTTCGACCCTGAATGATCTGGCGCGCTATCGCACGGCTCTCGCCGTCTATATCAAGGATATCCGCAACCGACCGCGGGTGGCGAAGGGGAACACGCCGCAGCGTTTCTTCTATTGTGGACGCGATGGCGGGAAAAGGGATTCGTTCTTCGAGAAATGCCGCAACCGCAATCTCATCAGCAGCATTCAAAGTGCAGGTAGCGGAGCCGCCCGTTTCAAAAGCACGGTAGGCGAGCTTTAGTGCGGGAAAGCGATCGAAATCGGGTGCTTCGAAGGTCCAGGTGCGGGGTTCGCGCCAGTCGATTTTCGGGACGGGCGCCGCCGCGCGCTCTGGCCAGGTGAGCGCATATTGGATGGGCATGCGCATATCGGTTGCCGAGATTTGAGCGACCACGCTGCCATCGTTGTATTCCACCATCGCGTGTACGGACGATTGGGGGTGCACCACGACATCGACTTCGGAAGCTTTGAAGTTGAAGAGCCAGCAGGCTTCAATCACTTCGAAACCTTTATTCATTAAGGTTGCGGAATCGATGGTGATGCGGTTTCCCATCTTCCAGGTTGGATGCTTTAAGGCTTGGGCTGGAGTTAAAGTAGCGAATTGATCGGCGGGCGTGGTGCGAAATGGACCACCGGAGGCGGTAAGCAGCAGGCGCGTCACTTCGTCGCGACGGCCGGCGCGCAGGCATTGGTGAGCACCGTTATGTTCGCTATCGACGGGGATCAGTTCCGCGCCGGAAGACTGAACGGCTCCCATGACCAGCGCACCGGCGGAGACCAGTGATTCTTTATTGGCTAGCCCGATACGTTTCCCTGCGCGAGCCGCTTCGAAGGTGGCTTCCAGGCCGGCAACCCCAACGATGGCAGACATTACGGTATCTACTGCAGGGTCTACGGAGATAGAAAT
>JAYTGM010000273.1:0-13606 GCA_043733425.1 Terriglobia bacterium | reverse complement strand
CCAATAAGAGGAAAGCTAGAAGTGTTCTCATCTGTGTTCGATTCTATAGCAAGATTCACCGCGCGTTTTTATTGCACGATCGCAAGGGTTGCTGTATTGCTGGTGCGTCCGTCAACTATCACGATGACAGGCGCGCCGGTTGTCGAAATGCCGCCTGGGATCTGGCAGTTGATTTGATCGAGCGCGACATAGCCCGGGGCCACGCCCGCGAATTGAATGGGGCAATTGCGGCCCGCAACGATGACGGATACGTTCGGGGCTGGCCGTGACGCCGCGAAAGTAAGGCCTGTCAGGTAAAGCGACACGTAATCGCCAGAGTGCAGAGGCGCGTTGGCGGTCACAAGCGCATTCGTGACTGCATTGAGCGCGGAAGCAGCACCAGAACCGGTTGCGCTCTGCGTGAATAGCGCGGGTACGTTGGGCGGAGTAAAAACGTTAATGGTGTCAGAGCCGGTGAGAGTGGTCACGGTGATGGGAGTGACGGTTTTCGCCGGGTCCAGCGCGAGCACCGCATTCACCTGACCGGGGCTGGTTGCGAGCACCGTCAGCGGTGTGCCGTTGCTGCTGACTTGCGCTCCATCAAGACCTGTTCCATAGATGGAGATATAGGAATTGGCACCGACAGCGAGGGGCGCGATGTTTGCGGCCGAAGGCAATACGCGGGCGATCTGCGGACCATCCTTTAAGATGCGCGGGGTGACGGTGCCAGGCGTAAGGCGGATGGTTTGTGTCAGATCGGTTCCGCCCGCCGTCAGAGTGAACTGTTCCGTGGGAAACGGAAAATACTCAGAATAGGCAACCGCTCCGGCGCGGATGTTTAACGTGCCTCCACTGGCTATTGCCTTTGTAATGGGAAGGTATTGACCGGCGGCCGATTTGGCACGGAGCGCAACACCGCCCGTATTGAAAAGGTATGTGTCTTCCGAGGCAGGTTTGCCGAGCCGAAGATACTCCGTGCCATCGCCCAGAAACGATACGACAATGCGGGCGGAGAAATCGCCAATGCCGCTGACAGCGGCGACACCGGCTGTACCCGCCGGACATAGCCCGGCAGCCGTGATCAGACCGGGGCCGGTATGACAAACAGGAAGAATTCGCGTTCTGCCCGGACGGGCAAATTCGAGAGAGGCGCTGGTCAGTGACACAATCCCGTCATCGAAAGCAGGGCGGCCCGGCGTACCGGTTCCTCCCTCGCCAGCGATCGCAAAAACGTCTAGACCGCGCAAATCATCCGTGCCCTGGTTCCAGGTGTTCAGGTCGAACAGAAACGTGCTGCCATTGGAGATCTCTTCCAATTGCTTATCGCCGCCGAAACCAAGCGTCGCGGACGTCCCGAAATGCGGGGTGGCCAGAAAGATAATCTTCCGGATAGGGGGCGCCAGCGGTGGAGCGTACGTACCATCCACTTGCTTGCCTTCCAGATAACTGCGGACGATCAAGCCGCCCATGCTGTGAGCAATGATATCGACGAGGGGAACAGGCGTTCCATCCGCATATTTAAGGGAACCCAGATAGAGAGCGAAGGTATTGCCCAACTCCTCAATGGACGGCTTGGCTCCGGAAGTAAAGGCGCAGTTGTCAAAGAACAGGCTGACGCGATTCTGAGTTTGCAGAACCTGATCGTAGACACCGAAAGTATTGGGAAAGTTAGATCCGCGGCAATCCGCCTGATACCCGTTCAGGAACACCACGGGCGGATTCGGGCCTTTGGGGATCGCGACGGAACTGACAAGCTGCGCGCTGGCAGTTGTGGCAGTAAGGACGAGGAGAAGAAATCGCATAGGAAAAAAGGGCACTTGGGGAAGGATATCACTGCTGATTGTTCAGAATTCCACCCGGAGCGCCACCTGCAGCAGCCTGAGGGATTTGGCTGCGCTGATGATGCCTCCAATCGGGACGTCAACGGTAGTCTGCGGCAGGTTGAAGTTGGTGTGATTCGTGAGATTAAAAGCCTCCGCGCGGAACTGCACGGCGGCGCTTTCCGGGAACTTGAACCGGCGCGATAAACCCGCATTTAGCGTGAAAGTTCCCGGGCCATCAAGAATGTTACGGCCGGAGGTGCCGAACTGGAACGAGCCCACCGGAACCACCGGGAAAACAGCGCGGTTGAACCACTCATCGGAACCTGGGTTCGGTAACCTGCCAATAGCAATACGATTCGGGCAGGCCGTTCCTCCGGTTGTGCTGTCGTAATTTGCAACTTTGGGCGTAAACGGCGCGCCAGCATACGCGGTGGTGGTTCCGTTGCTGTAGCTTCAAGCGAATAGCGGCCAGGGATGAGATAAGAAATAGTGTAATCTCCAGCCTGGTTTGTGGATGCCGTACGGGTTTGATTCTTCTCAAGGTTCGTTACGCTGACCGTAACACACGGAATTTTAGCGCCGGAAGCATCGGCAACCAGCCCGTAAGGGACGCGGTGGGAGATTGAGTGGCGAGCGAACATGCGGCCAGAAGCAAGCCTGCGGCTGCCGGACCGCGCTTACGCACTAAGAGTTCGCGAAAGGGCTGCGTTTCAGAGCATATTGCAAAGCTTCATCGGGAACGCTGAAACTGGAAAGAACCTGATTCCCCAGAAAGCCGATTTCTTTCATGCCGATCGGGCTGGTGTAATAAGCATCGAGCACCATGTTGCGTGCCCAGGCGAAGAAGCGTATGCCGGGCCGCAGTTCGTGCGAATCGTTTTTGCTGTAAGCAATCAGATCGAGCAGCGCCGTCTGTTCGCGGGGTTTCGCGCTGAGCCAATCGGACCCGTAGCGATGTTTCGATTGTTCGTCCATCCACGCTAGACCGCCGGTATAAATCTGTAACATTTTGTCATTCCGGCTCGAAAGGAAATCAATGAACTCAGCGGCACCGGCGTCAGTCGCACCCGGAACGATAATTTCGGCCAACTTGCGCATCGTTGTGTACTCGTGAGCGTTCAGGCCCACTGGCTTGTAGCCCTCTCCGGGGTCCAGCGATTTGGCTTCGGTTACGGCTTGGTGGACATGTTGAGCCAGCACGGGCGTCAACAGTCCGGTGGCGGTGAACGCAATCAATAGATCGCGGCGCGTGGGGTTATCGGACATGTTACGCGTCTCCTTTTTTCATGTCCGCCGCAAGGTGTTCCGCCGTGCGCCAAGCCAGTGCCACAATTGTGAGAGTCACGTTCTTGTCCGGGTTTCCCAGGAAAGGCGCGGCGTCGGCAACGTACAGGTTTTTCACGTCGTGCGCGCGGCACCAGCGGTTCAGCACAGAGGTCTTGGGGTCGTCGCCCATGCGAACGGTCCCGGCTTCATGAATGATGGTGCCCCCCACCGAAACGCCTTTTGCTTCCCGTTCCGGATGCGCGAGACCGGTGACCTTGCCACCCATGGCTTCGATGATATTGGTGAAGGTCTTGTGCATGTGCTTTGCCTGCTGGATCTCGTGCTCGCTCCAGCGGAAGTGGAAGCGCAGTGTGGGGATACCAAACCGATCTACTTGGGAAGAATCAATCTCGCAATAGGAGTGCTCGTTGGGAATCATTTCGCCGCGCCCCGCAAGCGAGATACTGGCACCGTAGTTTTGGTGGATGGTATCCTTCAGGCCTTGTCCATAGCCCTGGTGCTGGTTCCCTTCCCCGTGGAATGAGCCAATCCCTGGCATGCCGAAACCGCCGCCCAATTCCACATGGTAGCCGCGCGGGAAATCTTTATTCTTCTTATCCAACTCCCACCAGGGGATGTACAGGTGCATGCCGCCGATTCCGTCAGAATTGTGCCGCGGCATGTTTTCAAACGCGGGAATGTGGCCGGAGAGTGAATAGCCCGTGGAATCGGTTAAGTTGCGTCCTACCATGCCGCTGCCATTGGCTAAACCGTTCGGGAAGAGCGCCGATTTCGAATTCAAAAGCAAGCGCGCCGATTCGCAAGCGCTGGCGGCCACCACCACACGCTTGCAACGGATCTGCTGTTCCGTGCGTGTGTTCTTATCCACGTAAGAGACAGCGGTTACCATGCCGGTTTTATCGACAATCAGTTCGCGTGCCATCGCATTCGTGATGACGGTGAGTTTGCCGGTCTTCATCGCCGGAAAAATCATGGCCTGCGACGAAGAGAAAGCAGAAGCCGTTTTGCACCCGCGCCCGCATTGCCCGCAATAGTGACAAGCTGCGCGGCCATGTACGGATTTTGTCAGCATCGCCATGCGTGAAGGGATCACAGGGATGCCAAGCCTGGCGGCTGCTTTTTGAATGACTGTTTCGTGCACGCGCGGCGGAATGGGCGGAAGAAAGACGCCATCAGGCGCGGTACGCAGCCCCTCTTTGGTGCCCGTGATGCCGATAAATTCCTCGGCCTTGTCATACCAGGGGGACATTTCTGCGTAATCCACGGGCCAATCTGTGCCCAGACCGTCGAACGAGTACGGCTTAAAATCGTAATCGGAAAAGCGTAGAGAGATGCGTCCGTAATGGTTTGTGCGGCCGCCCATTATGCGGGAACGGAACCAGCTAAACTCAGAATCGGGCGCGACGGAGTAAGGCTCGCCGGGAATATCCCAGTACCCGTTCGGGGCGGCGAAATAGCCCCACTGCTGCTGCCCGAAATAGCCCTCAGCGTTTTCCCCAGAGCCGCGGTGGTTCACGTCGTAGGGAAGAGTATGCTCTTTAAAATCTTTGTAAGGATTGAGCATCGGCCCTGCCTCAAGCAGCGTGACGTTGATGCCGAGGTCCGTCAAAACTTTCACTACAGTGCCGCCGCCCGCGCCGGAGCCGATGACGACCACGTCCGCGGGAGTGTTGGTGCGCTGAATCTGAAACATAAGGCTTCTGAGGGAAGCATATCACCAGGGCGGGTTGACCGGTAAAATCGGTCGGCTTGCCCGCCACTGGTGGACCCCGCTTGTTCTCGCGCTATTTAATCGTTCGGACGAAGGATTACTTTCGTCCAGCCTGTATCACGATTATCGAAATGCTGATAAGCGTCTGGCGCGTCCTTTAAAGGAAGCTCATGCGAGATAATCATGGATGGATTGGCTTTGCCCTGATGGATTAAGTCTCGCAAGCGCCGGTTGTAGGCCTTTACATTGCATTGCCCCGTCTCCATCTTTTGACCTTTGAACCAGAATTTGCCGAAATCGAAGGCAAGCTGACCGTTTTGCGCTAGCTTGTCCGCAGCCCCCGGGTCCTTGGGAATAAACACTCCCACTACACCTATAGTGCCCGTAGCTTTTACGACGTCAACAAGTGAATTCATCACCAGATTAGGCACTTCTTTACCCGCGGAGTTGGTGCATTGATAGCCAACGCACTCAGCCCCGCAATCCGCACCGAGTCCGTTTGTGAGTTCCCGGATTTCCTCACCGATCTTTTCGTTTTTTGAGCTGATCGGGATAGCCCCCATCTCTTTTGCGAGTGCCAGCCTATCGTCCTGATCATCCACAATGAAGATCTGGCTTGCGCCTTGAATACGGGCGGACATGGCTGCCATCAATCCAACAGGACCCGCACCGTAAATAATGATCGATTCGCCAGGCTTCAAATCAGCCAACCGCGTCGAGTGCCAACCGGTTGGAAAAATGTCTGACAACATGACATAGTCTTTCTCTTTTTCTGTTACGTCACTGGGGAGTTGCAGGCAGTTAAAATCCGCGTACGGTACACGTAAAAACTGGGCTTGCCCGCCTGAATAAGGTCCCATTCCGGCAAACCCATAGGCGGCACCCGCCATTCCAGGCATCACGGACTTGTCGGCACAGGTGAGGCAATAACCGGTTAGACCTCGCTCGCAGTTCGCGCAAAAGCCGCAGCCGATGTTGAACGGGAGCACCACCTTGTCGCCCTTCTTAACTGTGTCGACAGCTTTGCCGACTTCAACAACTTCGCCCATGTTTTCGTGGCCCAAAATCTTACCTTTTTCTACGTCAGTGCGGCCTTCATACATGTGAAGATCGGAGCCGCAAATGTTGGTTGTGGTTAGTTTAATAATGACGTCTGTAAGCTTCTCTATTTTTGGATCAGGAACAGTGTCAACAGAAACCTTCTTGGGCCCGTGGTAAACCAATGCTTTCATAACTTCTCCTTTAGTCTTTAGGTAAAAATACACCAAAAGAAGGGCAAATCCAGGCCCACAAGGTTCCTGCTTCAGGCCAAGGATGTGCTGGAAAGCTCATCCCTCCCGAATCGCAACTTTTGCTTACAATCCGCCGCAAGGCGAAAGATTTTTAATCCGGCTTGCACACTCTCGGCTTCGTTAGCGCGCCAGGGTTTCGGTGCCACTTCGCCCAGTGCCAGTCTGACATTTAGGATGTTGCCGTTCTTAACCTGGAGCGCCGCTGCTATCTCTCGAGCACACATATGGGAGGTGACGGCAGTTGGCAATCTGGCGCGAAGCTTTTCATCATTCCGATGGCCGAGCAGATCTGCTCTGGCTTACGACCTCTGCATTGAAAGCGATAGTGTTCCACAAATGCGGTCTGCAAGAAATGTAAGGCGCCGCCGGTGCGAAGGCTTTCGATGGTGGTGACTTCCGGACCCGCATATTGAACTGGCAGAACGAAACAAAAAAGTGTCCGCTTGCCATCGCACAGCACGGTGCATGCGCCGCATGCGCCTTAGTTACAGCCCGTCTTAATGCCGGTGAGATGGACATCTTCACGTAACGCATCCAGCAGGCAGACGCGCGGTTTCACCTCAGGTATGCAGTCCTGGCTATTAATGCGACGTGTGAACTGGGTAGTTAGTGAAGTGGACAGCGCACCGGGCATAAAGGTTACCCGGCTAACACGTGTTGATCCACCATGATTGAGTTTCCGTCTGGATCGACGGCTATAAAACCCGCCGGGCCGGTGGTGCTCTCATTCGGTTCTGTCACCTTCTGGACCCCTCACGCTTTTAATTGCCGCTGAAGTTCGCGCAAAACCGTGAAAGAAATAGGCTGTTATGCATCACTATCTCAGCCAGGGTAAAACGACAGAATGTTTTTTTTTCGAATATACCTTCAAAGGGACTGATTACATGGCTCCGTTTTTCAAGATCGGCCAATTTCGTGAGGCACCTCCGGCAAACGCCTGAAATCCGAAATTCTCGTAAAATTGCAGTGAAGCTTCAATCTCTTTCACGGCTAAGCGAATTCAGAACGCGCTAAGACTCATACTTTACTCTTTACTTTCAGGTCTCTGGATTCTAGCGCGTCAAAGCCCCTGCAGATCTGTCCCAAACATGTAAAAAGCAACAAATATTAAGATCCAAATTAGATTTGTAAAGTGAGTAAGTAGCGCCGCCGCACCCACGTCGCTTTTCTCGGTTTTAACTGTTACCGTCACCAGATATGGTAACCCGGCTATCAAATGAAGCGCATGGTATCCAGTTAACAGACAGAATGTCTGTGCAAAAATAAGCGGCGGTTTTTCAAAGAACAGCAGCCGCCCCCACTCCATGGCGTCGCAAATCAAAAACGTCACCCACAACCCCACTGTGGCGGCAACTAAACGGGCGGCTAACACATTGTCGTTCTTAGACTGGGCGTTCGCCGCGGCAGCCATTGTGAAGCTGCCCGCTAGCGCGAATAAGGTCATCGCCGTCGCCATAATGGCGCTTGCGAAATGAAGTGCCTCCGCCCAAGCGGGAGTTTTCCAACGCAAATATAAGTAGGCCAGGAAAAAAATGAGGAATAACGCGCCATCGGCCGCAAGGAACGTCAGCATCGCCCTCTGGCGGCGTGTGTGAGTGGGCACTATCCGCAGAACATCATCCGCGATAAATGAGCAGCATCATCAAGCCGATCCAAAGCACGTCCAGGAAGTGCCAGAACACCACCGAGACCTCGACGAAGGTACGTTTCGCGGGTCCTAGCTGGAAACGAAGCGCTGCTTGTGCGACCCAAAGCAGTCCTCCCAAGCCGACAATTGCATGGGCCGCATGAGTCCATGTAAGTATGTAGAAAAATCCATTGCTCGGGTTACCCTCCACATACATCCCGCTCTGGCTTAGTTGCTGCCAAGCAAGAATTTGTCCCGCAAGAAATCCGAAGCCGAGCACCGTGCCAATGCACCAAAGCCAGTTAAACGAAATTCGATGCCGCCCACGCAGCCGGCGGCGAGCCAAATCAAGGAAAAGGCTGCTCGCCAGCAGAATTCCTGTGTTGGGCCAAAGTATGGCCGGAAGGGGCATCTTCACCCAGTCATTGCTGAGCCGATGCCGTACAATCATTGCAAACGCAAGGGCCGCGAATGTAATCACACTGGCCGTCATCATCACGGCCAGCCCGATTAAAGAAGTCTTGCGTTGTGCGCCGCGTTCCGGGTTCGAATCATCACCGTCACCGCCGCCGCCTGGCAATGGTGGTGTGAAAACTGGCGGCCGCCCGCCCTCAATCAGGATTCCCGGCATCGCTTACCCCTTTATCCTAAAGCATTCGCCAGATATGGACACACCGGAGTTTGATGCACCAGGAAGCAAGTGAGAACGAAAATTTACTCTACGCGGCTTCCGGGAAAGCCAACCGGCTCTTGCACAGCGCTTTATTCAGTACAGTCACAGCATCCGTTAACGATACGCTTTTCGCGATCGAGACTTCAGATACCAGCATGTGCCGCGCCCGTTCCAGCATCTTCTTTTCCCGGAACGAAAGGGGTTTATCGCCTTGCAGGATAAGAAGCCCTTTTAATACCTCCGCGATATGCAGCAAGTTCCCGCTCTGCATGCGGTCGCAATTGATTTTGAAGCGATTCTTCCAATCCGGGCAGTTGTGGCATTCGCCAGTGCCCAAATAAGTCAGAACCCGGTTGATTTCGGCCGTCTTGGTGATTTTCCTGAGCCCAATATTCTCGACATTGGAGAAGGGCACCATCACGGTCATGCTGGTGTAAACCAGGCGCAGCAAATAAAACTGCTCAAACTGCGCGCCAAAAGAGCGGGTGCTGATATTTTCGATGGTCCCGACACCTTGATTGGGATACACCACTTTTTCACCGATTTCGAAGGTCATACTTGGATCCCCCTGGATCTACCACCGGTTCCGGTTACAGATTTAACACTTCTTTGACAAACGATTGATGGTAGGCATAAAAATTTTGAATGTCAAGTTTATGTACACCAGAGCGCTGTCAATAGGGTCTGTTTCGCTGACTTTAGTAAAAGATTCAGCAAAGTTAGGAGTGGGGAATCCGCAAAAAAGAACAATTCGGAGAGCGGAATACACTTGTGAAAGGTGGCTACTCGCCAGCTCGAAGGACGTGAACTTCCGTTTCTTCCATCAAGAGACGTTGCAAGGTACGCAAGTCGTTTAAAATACGGCTGCTGGCCGTAATGTGAGAATTCAGTTTATTCAGATTGAACGCCACCAGCTGAAGAGCTTCTTTCCGGCGCGCCGCGTGTTCCGCCACAGCAAGGGAAATCTCGGCATCGATATCGCTTTGGGCTTCTTCGATCGCTTCGGCCAGCATCGCAATGTAGCGGTGGGAGCCTTCGATGCTATCGAACGGGGTGTCGGGCATGTAAAACTGCCTCTATTCTGTCACAGCAGCCTCACAAAATTCAGGAGAAAAGAGGGTTGTGTTGCCGGTTGTGTTACCATTTTGAAGTCCCAATCGCGGGGACGTAGCTCAGTTGGTTAGAGCGCCGGCCTGTCACGCCGGAGGTCGCGGGTTCGAGCCCCGTCGTCCCCGCCATTTCGCGGATGTACGCAAGAGTCGGTTTATTCCAGATTCGAATTCCCCGCGAAGCTGACATTTGAATCGAATCAGATGTGGCAGACTAACATTAGTTTGCCGGATCCGCAATGAAAGAAACTATCGATTTCGTGGTACGCCACGGTTACGCGATCCTCTTTCTCTCCGTGCTGGCAGAACAGTGCGGCGTTCCAATTCCGTCGCTTCCCATGCTGCTGGCCATCGGCGCTCTCTCAGCCAGTGGCGATTTAAACTTCGCCCTCGCACTCCTCACGGCAGTTGCGGCTTGTCTGGTTGCCGATTCCATATGGTACTGGCTCGGAATCCACAAAGGCGCCTCGATTTTGAATCTCCTCTGCAGAATTTCGCTCGAGCCAGATTCCTGCGTGCGCCGCACTGAAAACATGTTCATCCGGTATGGTGCACCCGGGCTTTTATTCTCGAAGTTTGTTCCCGGCCTTAGCACCGCCGCCGCGCCACTGGCTGGTATGTTCCGCATGAAGATCTGGAAATTCGGGCTCGCCGATGCCGCCGGGTCGCTCATCTGGGCAGGGTCCTACAGCTGCCTTGGATACCTGTTCCGCAACCAATTGGAAGATTTGCTGCAAGGCGCGGTGCGCGCAGGCTCCTGGTTCTTCGCTTTTGTCGCGCTCGCCCTTGGCGGCTTCCTCTCTTTTAAATATATTCAGCGCCGCCGCTTTTTCCGGGAACTGCGTATCGCGCACATTCACCCGCAGGAACTCAGCGATCTCATCGCAACTGGCGAGTCGGTGACCGTAGTCGATCTCCGCAACGCCCTGGAGTGGCAGGAGGAGGGAGCGTCAAAAATCCCCGGTGCCGTTCACGTCTCCTTCGAAGACATTGAAGCAAGCATGCCGCAGATCCCAACCGATCGTGACCTGATCCTCTATTGCACTTGACCGAACGAAGCCTCCAGCGCCCGTGCGGCGCTCATGTTTAGGAAACGCGGTGTAAAAAGGGTCCGTCCCTTAAGCGGCGGCCTTGATGGGTGGCGCAAGGCCGGGCTCCCCACCGAGCCGGTTCTGCAAATAGATGGGCCATTCGCGAACTCTGTAAGATAAAAGCATGCGGCCCCGTGTCTGGTTCCTCCTGGCAATGTTTGCCTGTCCAGCGCTGACCTGTGCGCAGGTGATCGAATATGAAACGGGAGGCGTCAAGCACCAGACGCTCACACGAAACGGCGTCACGGTGATGTTCGCCACCAGCCAGGCCCACGTGCGCGATTACGCCATGATTCAGGTCTCCGTGGCCAACGGCTCGCAGATTTATGCCAATATCCGGCCGGAAGATTTTACTTACACCATGGCTGATGGGCAAACCATTCGCGCTTCCGCCGCCAATGAGGTGGTGAAGAATCTTCTGGACCGCGGCAACCTGGGCGATGTTCAAAAGCTGGTGGTGGCCTATGAAACGAATCTCTATGGCATCGCGAATATGCGCACCACCAATGGTTATGAACAGCGCCGCCGCAACGCCATGGCCGAAGGTGTTCCCGCAAAATTCAAAGCTGCGGCCGCCGCTTCCGCCTTGGCTCTGGTAGCAACCCGGCTCGCCCCCGGACAATCAACGGATGGCGCGGTCTTTTTTCCCGTGGATCACAAAGCTCTTGGAGCGGGAAAACTGGTGGTCCGTAGCGGCCAGGAAGTTTACGAATTTAACGCAACACAGTAGGGCCTGAAGAATAATCGCAACAGAGTACCCGGTCCCGGCATCACAAAGAGCAGCCTCCTAAAAAAAAAATGAGCACACCCGTTCTGGATCTACCACAAACCCTGGGAGCCTTGCGCGCCAGCCGTTTCGCCGCACCAGGCATGGCAGGCCGCAGTGTGAAAGATGAATTGCGCGCCAATCTGATCGCCAAACTGCAAACCAAAGAGCCGCTCTTTCCCGGCATTGTTGGCTATGAAGATACAGTCGTTCCTCAGGTTGTCAACGCGTTGCTTTCGAAACACAATTTTATCCTGCTCGGCCTGCGCGGCCAAGCCAAAACGCGCTTGGTCCGCATGCTTACCACGATGCTTGACCCGCACGTGCCCTACATTGCGGGTTCTGAAATCCATGACGATCCATTCCACCCCATCACCCAGCAATCGCGCGATCTGATCGCTCAATTGGGCGATGCGACGCCCATCGCTTACCTGACGCCCGATCAACGCTACGTGGAAAAATTAGCCACGCCCGACGTGACCATAGCGGACATGATCGGGGATATCGATCCCATTAAAGCTGCACGGCGCGGGCAGGACATCTCGAACGAACTGACCGTCCATTATGGGCTGCTGCCGCGCGCCAACCGGGGCATTTTTGCCGTAAACGAATTGCCAGATCTGGCTGGAAAGATTCAGGTGGGCCTTTTCAACATCATGCAGGAAGGCGACGTTCAGATTAAGGGTTATCCCGTGCGCCTGCCGCTCGATGTCCTGCTGGTTTTCACGGCAAATCCGGAAGACTATACGGCTCGCGGCAAGATTATCACGCCGCTGAAAGACCGCATTGGCAGTGAAATTCGCACGCACTATCCGTCGTCGCTCGAACAAGGCCTTGAGATTACCAAGCAGGAGGCCTGGGTCACGCGAACTTCGAACCTTGAGCTTCGGGTTCCCCATTACATTCACGAAATTGTTGAGCAACTGGCCTTTTCCGCGCGCGAAGACAAGCGCGTGGATAAGCGTTCCGGCGTCTCGCAAAGGCTCCCCATCAGCGTGATGGAAAACGTAGCGTCAAACGCGGAGCGCCGCGCTCTTCGCAATGGGGAACAGGTGGCTGTGCCCCGCATCCTCGATATTTATGCAGCACTGCCTTCTATCACCGGCAAAATCGAACTGGAATACGAAGGCGAATTGAAGGGCGGTGACACGGTGGCCCGTGAGCTTATCCGCCAATCCGTCGGCACGGTTTACAACAAGTATTTTGAAGGCGTGAACGTCGCCCCCATTGTGCAATGGTTCGATATCGGCGGCACGCTCAAGCTCGATGAAACCGTATCTTCGTCCGATATGGTTGAGCAGCTCAACCCGATTCAGGGCCTGATGGAGAAAGGCCGCGCACTCGGCCTTGGAGCAAGCGAACCGGATGCCGTGCGCGCCAGTGCCGCTGAATTCGTGCTTGAGGGGCTTTATGCCCATAAGCGAATCAGCCGCACAGAAGAAAAAGGTTACGCCTCAGATGGCGGCCGTAAGCGAGAAAAGGAGCCGCGCGAACGCCGGCCTGAAGAGGACGAAGAAGTCCCTCAGAAAGACCGCGGCCGCCGCCGCTACAATTAGCGCGCCAAACTTATGAAGCAGATCAAATACAGCAAGTACACCGGGGAAGACTTCGGGATCGACGCGCAGGATCTGCTGCAGGCGCTCTCTGATTTCCTGCTCCAAAGCGGGTTTAACAACCCCTACGACCCTACCGGCCAGTGGCAGGAGCAATCGATGGATGAGTTGCGCGAGGCGATTGAACGCGCACTGCAGGAAGGCAAGCTCTTTCCCGATGATCGTCTACAGGACATGATGCAGCGCCTGGAGGCCCTGTCTCCAGAACAAATGCAACAGTTGGTGGACCAGATGGTGCAAAAACTGGTGGATGACGGCAGCATCTCGACTTCTGATCCGACAGGGAACGGCCAAGGCGAAGGTCCCGAAGCGCCGACAAAATTCCAGGTAACCGATAAGTCGCTCGATTTTCTGGGGTTCAAAACCCTGAAAGATTTACTTGGCTCCCTAGGCAAGGCAAGCTTTGGCCGTCACGATACGCGCGATTTCGCGACAGGTGTGGAAACCTCAGGATCCTCACGGCTGTACGAATTTGGCGATACGATGAACCTCGATATCACCGAGACCCTGTTCAACGCGGTGCGGCGTGAGGGCGCGCAGGTACCGCTGAACCTTGAATATTCTGACTTGCACGTTCATCAATGCGAATACCAGAGTTCCTGCGCCACCGTTTTAATGCTGGATTGCAGCCACAG
>JAYTGM010000272.1:0-5294 GCA_043733425.1 Terriglobia bacterium | reverse complement strand
CGAGTGCTATTGCGCCAATGGCAACATTGTCGAGATAGCGGGATTGCAACACCAGCGGGGTTTCGAGAATGAACTTGAACTGGGGGTCGTGACTATCGGAACGAACCCGGTACCGGACACCCGATGGCAGTATTTCCTCCTGGTCAAAACCGGAAACTCCTTGAATGCGCGATGGAGGAAACGAGACGGCAGTGGAACCATCGGAACGCAGTACCAAGGCTTGGTGAATCAAGACGGTACCCGGGGCGGTGAGCGGATCGAAGCGAAGCGCTTTGATGGTGGCGATCGGGAGGCGGAAGTGAAGGGTCTGCGGCTTGTCACTGGCCTGGACGGGGACGGTATCGGACTGGCCCTCATTGAAGCCCGCGCCGGTATCGTAATAGACCTGAGCGTGCGAGGAAATGGTGGAGGCCATTTCCACCGAGAGGACGGGAAATGAGGGCCCGGCGGGAAGGAGCTGCCAGGAAAGCAATCCATGCAGCAGCAGGAAAGCCGGGAGGGCCCAGTAAAGTTTTTTTGAGAGTGTCCGGTCTTCGTGCTGTTGATGAGAGTCGCTATTGGGCATTCATGACGAGTCGATAAATTGCCGAGGGAACCAGGGTAGCAGAGAGAGAAGACAGACTTGAATTAGCTCCTCAATCACACCTTTAGATAGGCAAGATCAGCGGTGAGAAATCCGGAGGCGACGGAGCACCACCTTTAGTTCATATGGCTACCTCTGCTTCCCACACCATCACGCGCGATGAAGAACTTCACTGGCTTGCCCTGCGGTTGGTGCCGGGGCTGGGTACGCGTAAGGCTCTTGCGCTGATTGAGCGTTTCCGGACGCCCCAAGCCATTTTTCGGGCATCACGGACAGAATTGGAGATGTGCGGAATCAACGGTGCCGTAGCGCAATCGGTCGCGTCGGGATGTTCCTTCGAGGAGGCGGTGGACCAGCAGGACAAAATGCGGGAAGTGGGCGCAATCACCGTTACCATGGGCGACCCGAGATATCCGGAACTGTTGCGGCAGATCTTCGATCCGCCGGTGGTATTGTTTGCGCGAGGGAATCCGGCGCTATTGAATACGCTGGCGCTGGGAGTGGTGGGAACGCGACGGCCGACTCCTTATGGCAACGCCGTCTCAGAGCGCTTTTCCGGCGATCTGGCGCGAGCTGGCTTAACCATCGTGAGCGGAATGGCTCGCGGCATTGACACGGCTGCTCACCGTGGCGCGCTGGTAGCTGGCGGAATGACTATCGCGGTGCTGGGGTGCGGCGTCGACGTGGTCTATCCTTCGGAAAACCGCAAGTTGGCGGCAGAGATCGTGGAAAAGGGTCTGGTTATTTCGGAATTTCCGATGGGGTCCGTCGCGTTTCCTCAGAATTTTCCCATCCGGAACCGTATCGTGAGCGGACTCTCGGTGGGCTTGCTGGTGGTGGAAGGTGCGCAGTATTCAGGCTCCGCCATCACGGCAAAACTGGCCCTCGACCAGGGCCGTGAGCTCTTCGCAGTGCCCGGCAACGTAACTTCGAAGCTCAGTTGGGGTCCGAATCTGCTGATCAAGCAGGGAGCGAAATTGGTGCAGGATTGGAATGATGTAATCGTTGATCTGCCGCCGGATGCCCAGCGTCGATTGATTCACCTAGGGCGTGAAAGGCTTCTAAACCAAGGGGTTAGCCTGGAAGACGCAACTTCTTTGCCTCAGCAATCATCCTTATTGATAGGGCCGGAGAGTGAAACAGCGCGAAAGCTGCTGGGACGGCTCAAAACAGACGTTCCCATCCATCTGGATACACTCGTGGACGAAACGGAATCGTCCTGTTCCGAGTTGCTGGCTGCTTTATTCGAGCTCGAGATGATGGGGCTTGCGAAACAGTTGCCCGGAAAAAACTTTGTTAGAGTGTGGATACCGTGATAGGAATTGAACAAGCGAAATGGCAAAGGCCTTAGTAATCGTAGAATCGCCGGCAAAGGCGAAGACCATCAACAAGTACCTGGGGAACCAGTACGTGGTGAAAGCGTCACTTGGCCACGTGAAAGATCTGCCGAAGAATAACCTGTCGGTCGATGTGGATCACGGGTTCGAGCCTCACTATGAAGTGATTGAAGGCAAGAAGAAACTGATGGCGGAGTTGAAGGCCGCCGCAAAGAAAGTGGATTCCATCTACCTGGCTGCCGATCCTGACCGCGAAGGAGAGGCAATCTGCTACCACCTGCAGGAAGAATTGCAGCCTAAGCCCGGCAGCAAGCAGCAAATCTTCCGCGTGATGTTTAACGAGATCACCAAGAGCAGTATTCAGAAAGCGTTTGAAAAACCGCTTCAGGTGAATGTGCATTTGGTGGAAGCACAGCAGGCCCGGCGCGTGCTGGACCGGTTGGTGGGCTACAAGATCTCTCCCCTGCTTTGGGATAAGGTACGGCGCGGGCTTTCAGCGGGACGCGTCCAAACAGTCGCCGTTCGCGTGATTGTGGAGCGTGAGCGGGAAATCCGGGCATTCGTCAAGGACGAATATTGGACGCTTGACCTGGATCTGAACGCCAAGAAAGCGCCGGTTTTGACGGCTCGGCTCTTCAAGAAAAATGACGAAAACCCGGTAATCGGGAATCAGGAAGCGTCGGATGCGCTGCTGGCGGATCTGGCGAATGTCGAATATACGGTCAAGGCAGTCGGCACGAAAGAGAAGCGCCGGAATCCTGTAGCGTCGTTTATTACCTCAACGCTGCAGCAGGATTCCAGCCGTAAGCTTCGCTTCAGCGTAAAACGGACGATGATGATTGCTCAGCGTCTTTACGAAGGTGTGGAACTTGGCACGGAAGGCTCAGTCGGTTTGATCACCTACATGCGTACAGATTCCACTCGTGTTTCGCCGGACGCTTTAACGGAAGCGCGGCAATTCATTTCGGATAGGTACGGCGCGCAGTACCTGCCGAAAGACGCGAACATCTACAAGACTAAGAAAGATGCGCAGGATGCGCATGAAGCAATCCGGCCCACCAGCGTTTTGCATACGCCTGATGAAGTGGCGAAGTATTTACAAGAAGATGAGCTGAAAGTATATCGGCTGATCTGGATGCGCTTCGTGGCAAGTCAGATGATGCCGGCCGTGTTCGATCAGACCACAATAGATGTGATTACGAAGGGCGGAACGGGTGCGGACTATTTGTTCCGCGCGACGGGGTCGGTGCCGAAGTTCGATGGCTTTCTTGCTGTCTATGAAGAAGGCAAAGATGTCCGCGATGAAGACGATGAAGAACTGAAGCACAAGCTGCCGCTGGTCAGTGCGGGCGAGGTGCTGAAGTTCAAAGCCTTGCGGCCGGAACAGCATTTCACTGAGCCACCGCCGCGGTACAACGAAGCGACACTGGTGAAGAAGCTGGAGAGCGACGGGGTCGGACGGCCTTCCACGTATGCCTCGATTCTTTCCACGATTCAGGATCGCGAGTATGTAACGAAGGAAGGTGGCAAGTTCAAGCCCACCGAACTTGGCATGGTGGTTTGCGATCTGTTGCTTGAAAGCTTCAATGACATCTTCGACGTGAAGTATACGGCGAGGATGGAAGAAGAACTGGACGACATTGAAGACGGCAAGCTGGATTGGCGCGTTGCGTTAGCGGGCTTCTATGATCGCTTCACGAAAGACATTGAGCATGCCGAACAGCACATGACCGATGTGAAGCGCATGGAGAAGCCGACCGACCTGAAGTGCGAAAAGTGCGAGAAGCCCCTGGTCATCAAATGGGGCAAGCATGGCAGCTTCATCGCCTGTACCGGATACCCGGACTGCACATTCACGCGCGAGCTGACGGTGGATCTGCCCGATCTGGAAGGCGCCGATTTATCAGAGCAGGGCGAAGAGGAGTACTGCGAGAACTGCGGCCGTCCGATGGTGTTGAAGAAAGGGCGCTTCGGGACTTTCCTGGCCTGCACGGGCTATCCGGATTGCAAGACAACAAAGCAGCTTGGCGGCACGCAGAAGAAAGCCGATGTAGCGCTAGATGAAAAATGCCCCGCCTGCGACAGCAACATGGTGCAGAAGTTCGGGCGCTTCGGCGAGTTTGTCGCTTGCAGCAATTACCCAACATGCAAGCACGTAAAGCAGAAAACCATCGGCGTAAAGTGCCCTCAGTGTTCCGAAGGCGACATCAGCGAGCGGCGGTCGAAGAAGGGCAAAACTTTCTTTGGATGCACGCGCTACCCCGAATGCGACTTTGTGGCTTGGGCGAAACCGGTGGATGAGAAATGTCCGGAATGCAGCAGCCCGTACATGGTGGAGAAGTATTTGAAAGCCGGCGCGGTGCTGCAGTGCCCGAACGGCGAGTGCAAGTTTAAACGCGTGCTTGAGCTGGTACCGGCGTAAGCGGTCCGCTGGCCTATAACCGGCGATGGCTTCCGAACATCCAGCAGCTTCATGGGTCGATTTCGCTCCCTCCGACGCTGCGTTCGAAGATTTCGGAATCGCACATGGTTTTCATCCGCTGCACCTGGAGGATTGCCGGACCGATGTTCAACAGGCCAAAGTTGAGCTTGGCGATGGCTACGTTTTTGTGGTGCTGAAGCTGATCTCGCTTGACTCTGACGATCAGCTAAGCTCGACGGATCTTGATTTATTCCTCGGGCCGGATTTTCTGGTGACGGTACACAAACACGCCATTCCACCATTCGCGCGTGCGAACAGCGATGAGATGCTGTACCGGGTGCTGGATGCCGTGGTGGATTCCTACCTGCCGGTGCTCGATGCCGTGGAAGACCGGGTGGATCTGCTGGAGAATCTGGTGATCCGGCGTCCGGACCAGAAGGTTCTGGAGCGCATTGCCGATCTATTGACCACGTTACTGGATCTGCGGCGCATTCTGGCCAACACGCGGCGGATCGCAATGTGGCTGCAACGCGGCGACACGCCTTTGATTCGCGAAGAGTTGCAGCAATTCTTTCGAGATGTCCACGATCATTTGGACCGTGACTTGAGCAATGCGGCCGGTGAGCGGGAGCGCTTGAAAGGGCTGCTGGACATTTATCATTCGAGTCTGGCGAGCAGGAATAATGAAGCGACACGCATTCTGACGGTGATGGGAACGGTGAGTTTGCCGGCTGTCGTGATTGCGTCTTTTTTCGGCATGAGTTTGCAATACCCTGGCTGGATGAAGTGGCCGGGCGCGATTTTCGTGGTGATCGGGATCATCGTTTCTGTGACGGCAGGGTTGCTCATTTATTTGAAGAAGCGTGGTTATTTATAGGCTGGGAATCCGGGCCGCCAGCGCTGGCATGGCCGGGAAGCTTGCGGCTTGCCCGCTTTGGTACCAGTAGCAGAC
>JAYTGM010000271.1:0-13622 GCA_043733425.1 Terriglobia bacterium | reverse complement strand
GTCCCTCATTGCGGTCCTTCGCACCTTGATAATCGATAAAAAAGAAGAGTTTGTCTTTCTTGATTGGCCCACCGAACGTCCCACCGTAAATGTTGCGCTTAAATGCGTTGCGCGGAATGCGGTTGCGGTTCGTGAAAAATCCATTTGCGTTCAGCTTGTCATTCTGCAGAAACTCGAACACGTTCCCGTGATACTGATTTGTGCCGCTTTTCACGGTCATGTTCACCACGGCTCCGTTCGCGTTGCCGAATTCCGCGCCGGTGTTGCCGGTCTGTACTTTCACTTCTTCCAATGCGTCAGGGCTGGGGTTGTAACCGATCAGGTTGTCGATCGAATCGTTAAACTCTTCGCCATCCAATAGAAAATTGTTGCTCTGCTCGCGATTGCCGTTCACATACGGCCGCCCACCCGAGGTGTTGCGTCCAATGCCGGTGAAGTTAGCGGTATTTGGGTTGATGGCACCGGGAACCAGCAACGTCACCGCTGCGAAATTCCTGCCCTTCAGCGGGATATTCGTCACCGTGTTGCCGGTAATTGTCTCGCCGGTAGTGGCGGATTCCGTCTGAAGAATCACTGCCGTAGCCGAAACCTGAACCGAATCACTCACCTGGCCTACTTCCATCTGCACATCCACGCGCGCACTCTGATTTACCTCTAGCGTGATGGGGCCAATGACGGATTTCTTAAAGCCCGCAGCCTCCACCGTCACCGTATAAGGGCCCACGGGAAGGAACAGGGCGTTGTAGGTCCCCGAGGAATTTACTTCCACGGTGTTGGTCACATTTGTTGCTGTATTCCGCGCGGTTACTTTCGCATTCCCGACAGCCGAACCGGAGGGGTCGGTTACCGACCCGGTAATAGTACCCGTTATGGTTTGAGCAACGGATGCCGAAAGGCTACACAACAACAAAAGAACAAGACGTTTCATAGACCACCTATCCCATGAAATTTAACATGTTTCATTTTATTGCGCGGGAAAATCGGATAGCGCAAAGCCCGCCGGGTGCGAGAATGAGGGGCGCCGAGCTCGCGACGGCACCAAAACCGTAAAATGAAGCTGCAGACCATCCTCTTCGCCCTTGCCACATTGTTTTCTCCTTTTTCGATAGCCACGGCGCTAGCCCAGGAAGACAGGGCGGAGGCTCAAAAGAATCCGTTCTCCGGGAGTGCCCAAGCCGTTGCGGCGGGTCACGCTTTATATAACCAGGCCTGTGTCGCCTGTCATGGAACAGACGCCAAGGGGGACCGCGCGCCATCGCTGGCTACCGGCGTCTTTTCGAGGGGCAATGCCGATGGTGAAATCTTTATTAACATCAGAAGCGGCATTCGCGGTACTCAAATGCCAGGGTTCAACCAGTTCTCCACCGATCAGATCTGGCAGGTCGTCACTTATCTGCGAAGTTTGTCGGCAGGCTCCGCGGGCCCGGTAACATCGCTTGAAAATATTCCCGGGTCTCCTAACGAAGGGCGGCTCCTCTTTACAGGCAAAGCAAATTGCACCGGATGCCATCAGGTAAACGGGATTGGCACCGCGGTAGGGCCGGACCTTTCCGCTGCCGGGTTGAACTCCGTCCAGCAACTTCGCACCAAAATAGTTGATCCGAACCAGGCCTCGCCGAACGCGGCACGCGGCAGAGGCCGGGGCTTTCCCAATCGTCCCGCCACTGTAACGGCCACTCTCAACGGCAAACAATATCGCGGCATACAGAAGGGGCAGGATTCCTTCGCTGTTGAAATGGTGGATACCGCGGGCGTGTACCACTCGTTTGAAAAATCGCAACTGAGCACGTTAAAAGTGGAATCGAAGTCGCTCATGCCCGATGATTTCGCAAAGCGCCTCACCAAGCCGGAAATTGACAACTTGGTTGCATTCCTCAAAACTCTCGATGGCGGGAATATCAGTCAGCGTGGGACAGGCGAGGGGCTCAATTGGAACCGCATTCTCCATGCGGAAAAAGAGCCTGAAAACTATCTGACGTACTGGGGCGATCTGGGCGGAAAACATTATTCTTCGCTCAGCCAGATCACAACGGCAAACGTGAAGAATCTTCAAGCCAAGTGGGCGGTTCAGCTTCCCGGTGATGGCATTGTGGAATCGATCCCGCTGGTGGTGGATGGAATTATGTACACCACCGGTCCCGTCGGCGGCACCGCTCAAGTGATGGCTCTCGATGCCCGTACCGGAAGGCAGATCTGGCGCTATCAACGGAAGCAGAAGGTGACTAACCCGTACGAAATTAACCGGGTGAACCGGGGCGTATCCATCCTTGGCAACCGCCTCTTTTTCGGCACTCTTGATGCCGCGCTGGTTGCCCTGGACGCCCGGACCGGAGCTTTTCTGTGGGAAGTGCAGGTTGCCGATAACATGCTTGGCTACGCCATCACCTCACCCCCGCTGGTAGTCAAGGACAAGATCATCACAGGCATCGCGGGCGGGGAGTTTGGCGTGCGTGCCTTTCTCGATGCCTATGATCCCGCCACGGGAAAAAGGCTCTGGCGCTGGTACACCATTCCCGGCAAGGGCGAATTCGGCAACGATACCTGGGAAGGTGACAGTTGGGAGCGTGGCGGTTCGCCTACTTGGCTGACAGGCAGCTATGACGCGGAATCGAACACGGTCTTTTGGGCAATCGGCAACCCGGGCCCGGATATCAATGGCGATGTCCGCAAAGGGGACAATCTGTTCAGTTGTTCCGTGGTCGCGCTGGACCCCGATACAGGAAAGCGCAAATGGCACTATCAATTCACGCCGAACGATACTCACGATTGGGATTCCACGGAAGATATGGTGCTGGTGGACCGCCTCTGGCATGGAGCCCCGCGCAAACTCCTGCTGCACGCGGATCGGAACGGCGTCTTCTACGTGCTGGATCGGAATGACGGCAAGCTGTTGGCTGCGTCGCCTTTTGTGCGGGCAACATGGGTAAGCGGGTGGGATAAGCAAGGCAGACCAATCACTACGCCGAACTGGCGTGCGAACCCGGAAGGCACAACGGTCTATCCCTCAATCGGGGGCGGAACGAACTTCCAGGCACCTTCCTACAGCCCGCAAACGGGATGGATGTACTTCATGTACTACGACGGCCCCGGGCGATACTCCATCGGTCCGGCACCTTTCGAACCCGGCAAGCAATATCAAGGACGCGGCTCCGGCGGTGGCTTTCGTCCCCCCTCCGCCGAGGGAGTCGCTCCTCCTTCTCAAGGCGTCATGGCCTTAGACCCGGAAACCGGTAAGGTGCAATGGAAATTTGAGCTTGCCGAAAATGCGCTGCAGCCCGGAGTGCTGGCCACCGCGGGTGGCTTGGTGTTTGCGGCTTCGAACGAAGGCAACTTCATCGCTCTCGATGCAAAAAGCGGCAACCCGCTGTGGCGATTCGGTGCTGGCGCCAGCATCCCGTCGTCTCCCATCAGTTACTCAATTGAGGGGAAACAATACGTAGCGGTCTCTTCGGCGAACGTTCTGTACAGCTTCGCGCTCCCGGATTGATGTTCTAAAATAGGGCAATTATGAAACGGCGTTACGCTTTTCTTGCCTTTGTCAGCCTGTGTGCAAGCGTGCTTTCCGCTTTCGCCCAGGCTCCGGCTTCGGGTGCACCCGCCAAGCGCGCCGGTGCGCGTGGCGACACCAGAGAATTCTTAGGTCTGGGTCCAGCGCCCGATGCCGCAGCTGCGGACCGTGGGGAAAAACTGTATGGCCCCAATTGCGGCTTCTGTCACGGCGCAAAAGCGAACGGCGCGGAAGGCCCTGACCTGGTACGTTCCCCGCTGGTGCTTCATGATGAAAAAGCAGAATTAATTGGCCCCGTCATTCACAACGGGCGTCCTGATAAGGGCATGCCCCCGTTTGCCGGCTTCACCGACGCCCAGCTTTATGACATCGCTCAATTCCTCCACATGAAGGTTGAGCTAGCCGTCAACAGGGGGCTCTATAAGGTTCAGAACATCATCACCGGGGACGCGAAGGCTGGAGGGTCATATTTCAATGGTGCCGGGAGCTGCACAACATGCCACTCGGTCACTGGCGATCTGGCGCATGTAGGTTCAAAATTCCAGCCCTCTGATCTGCAGCAGGCTTTCCTTTATCCAACGGCTCACGGATTTCAAGCCAGCGGAGCCAAGGTGAGTGAAGTCAAGGTCACACTGCCTTCCGGGCAAATAATTTCCGGAACCTTGAAACGTCTGGATGATTTCAATGTCTCGCTCTACGATTCCGCGGGTGAGTACCGCTCTTATGCTCTCTCTCCCGGCACCAAAGTAGATGTCGAAGATAAACTTGCCGAACATCGCGAACTTCTCAAACACTATTCCGATTCCGATATGCACAACTTAACGGCTTACCTGGCGACCCTCAAATGATATTTTCTCAGCGGCTGATTGCTGCTTTTCTTGCACTAGCCCCCGCCATCTGCTCCGGGCAGATGCTCAATCCAAAGAAATTGCTCGAGCAGCCTACCGATACTTGGCCCACCTACAACGGCGATTATTCCGGCCGCCGCTTTAGCACCTTAAAGCAAATCGATTCCGCGAACGTTCGTTCGCTTTCGCTCTCCTGGATGTATCGCATTACCAACGTCGGCCAGCAGAGGGGTGTAGGCAGTCCCGCCATAAAATCCACTCCCCTGATGGTGAACGGAATCCTGTACTTCACCATTCCAGACCATGTTTGGGCTATCAACGCGCGAACCGGCGAAGAGCTCTGGCGCTACGACTGGGTGGATAAAGGTGGCCACCTTGTGGGAAATCGCGGCGTGGGAATGTATGGCAACT
The DNA here is from genome assembly GCA_043733425.1 of Terriglobia bacterium. Taxonomy (GTDB): domain Bacteria; phylum Acidobacteriota; class Terriglobia; order Bryobacterales; family Bryobacteraceae; genus JALYXI01. The sequence continues at coordinate 8,855 of JAYTGM010000271.1, read as the reverse complement.
GGCTCTATTTCCTTGGCCCCGATGGCTGGTTTATTTCGCTGAACGCGAAAGACGGCAAGGAGAGGTGGCGGAAGAAGGTGGCCGATGAAAAGATGCAGTACTTCACCACCATGGCACCTATGGTGGTGGGCAATCACATTATTGTGGGCGTGGGCGGAGATGCCATGGATGTGCCTGGCTATCTGGAAGCGCGCAATCCAGAGACGGGCGATTTACAGTGGCGCTGGAACAGTGAGCCGCGGGTAGGCGAACCCGGCGCGGAAACATGGCCGAACAAGGGCGCTATGGAACACGGCGGCGGCATGACCTGGCTGCCGGGCACCTATGATCCGGAACTCAACTTACTGTACTGGGGCACCGGCAATCCCAATCCGGTCTTTGCGGGGCAAGGGCGCAAGGGCACCAACTTATGGACTTGCTCCATTGTTGCTTTGAATCCCGATACCGGGAAGCTGGTCTGGTATTTCCAGGCCTCGCCCCACGACACGCATGACTGGGACAACGTGGAAACACCGGTTCTCTTCGATGCGGAAGTGGCCGGAAAATCGCGCAAGCTCTTAGCTCAGGCCGCACGCAACGGGTTTTTCTTCGTGCTCGACCGGACCAACGGGAAGAGTATTCTCACCTCGCCCTTCGTGGGAACGAATTGGGCGAAAGGAATCGACGCCAAAGGACAGCCCATTCCCGATCCAGCGAAGGAGCCCAAAGTGGATGGCTCCCTGATCGATATCCCTGGGGGAGGCGGAACGAACTGGATGTCTCCGAGTCTTGATCCCACCACCGGGTTGTTTTACGTGAACGCTACCCGCGGCTATAGTTTGGGGTACCTCACCGATACCGATGAGCGCCCGGAAGGCTACGGCGGTTCCGGCCGCGGCTTATGGTCGGAACATGTCCTTGAGGCTATCGATACCAAAACAGGGAAGGCTCGCTGGATTCATTCCTATCCAATGGGGGGCGGGGGCGGCCTGGGGGGACCCGGCATCCTTTCGACTGCCGGGAAGGTGGTTTTTACGGGAGATTACTCGGGTAATCTGATCGCCTTCGATTCCACTGAGGGAAAGCCGCTCTGGCATTTCCAGATGGGACAGTCATTAGGGAATGGACCGATGACTTATGAGCTTGACGGCACCCAATACCTGGTAGCAGGGGCTGGCGATACGCTATTTGCGTTTGCTGTCCCACACGAACTAGCGGCGCACTAATTAGCGGCGATCGCGGATCTTGGAAAAGAGCCGTAGAATTTCCAGATAGAGCCAGACCAGTGTGACCATCAAGCCGAAGGCGCTGTACCATTCCATGTACTTCGGAGCATTGGCAAGAGCACCCTGTTCGATGAAGTTGAAATCCAGAATCAGGTTCAGAGCGGCAATTGCTACCACCGCCAGGCTAAACACGATGCCGATAGGTCCTGAACCGAAAATACCGGGAATCTGGATATGAAAGAAACCTAGCAAAATGGAGGCAAAGTAAGTGATGGCAATACCGCCTGTAGCGGCGATAATGCCCGTTTGAAATTTTGCCGTGGGCTTGATCAGCCCGCTGCGGTAGGCAAGAAGCATTGCAAAACAGGTGCCGAAAGTAAGAGCGACGGATTCCATGGCAATGCCCGGAAACCGCATCTCAAACATGGCGGAAATGCTGCCGAGAAATAAGCCTTCAAGCAGCGCGTACACCGGGGCGGTCACGCCGGCCCATTCCTTCTTAAAAATAGTTACCATGGCAACAATGAAGCCGCCGATGGCGCCGACCATGGTGTAGCCCCCCACTGAGGAGAGGTCGCCGGAGGAGATTGCCTGGTTCCAGGTGTAGATCGCGGTGCAGAGGACTAGAACCAGAAGGATGCCGGCTTTATTGACCGTGCCGGAAACAGTCATTCCCTGGCCGTAACCAGCGCGCGTTCCCGTTACATCGTAAGTGGTGCCGGTAAAAACTGGATTTGAAGTTTTCATACTGGTGCTCTTTTAGGGTAGCTGATCAATTAGACGCGACTCGCAGCCCCGGGGGTGCACTTGCTGAATTATGAGGCTGCAGGGTCAAGCAACAGTGCTCTCAATTGGCGAGCGCGTTCTCCAGATTGATCGCCATTTACGTAATCCAGTCCAATTGAGATGGCTTCACGGCGCAAGCTTGCAATGGTTTGCGCTATCTCGGCGGCCCGCTGTTCGGGCTCTTCGTGAAGTTCGGTAATCAACCCGCTTGCTTGCGCTTCCACCGCTTGAATCATGCGGCCCGTTAAGCTCCACTCCGTTGCCCGGCGCTGGCCGATCGCGTGGCTCACAGCCCGGAAGACCAGAAGAGGCCAAAGCCCTATCTTCACTTCGGGAAGACCGAATCTGGAGTCCGGGTGGGCTATAGTAATGTGTGCATTAGCCACCAAACCCGTGCCACCCGCCACAGCCGCTCCGTTCACGGCGGCGATCAGGGGAGTTGTCAATCTTGTGTTCACGGTAAACAGTGCATCGTGAATTTCGCCCAGGTCAGATTCGGGAACCGTTCCGATCTCTTTTAAATCCATTCCCGCGCAAAAGGCCGGCGCCGCCGCAGTCAGCAGAATAGCGTGGATGAGTGGATCCTGATCGGCGATATCTAGCGCCGCGGTGAGTTGGCGGCATAGCTCAAAGCTCAGGGCATTGCGTTTTTCCGGGCGGTTCAGATTCAGGCGGCGTACTTCGCCCAGAGTTGAAATTTCAAGCATTGATTTCCATGTTCAGCAGCGCCGCGCCATACGTTTTCCCCTGAGCGTCCACCCGCAGCGTCACCGTACCTCCGCCGCCCAAACTGCCGTGCAGTAGAAAATTGAGAGCGCCCAAATTCGGCAGCTCAAAACGCTCCACCTTGCCCTGCACCAGATCGCCAAAATAAGCCTTCACCCGCTCAGCGGTAAGCTCGCGCTTCAGAATGGCATAATCTTTTTCCTGCCACGCGATGACGCCGATGTTCGCGGTATCGCCCTTATCCCCGGAACGGGTATGCGCTATTTGACTGAGCTTCATTCAAATACCTCCACCTTTGTGGTGATTTCTTCCCGCGGCAGAAGCGCCGACCAGTAGGCCACAATTTCGCGCACAGGTGGACGACCCTCACCGAAGCCGGTAGCCCCAGGTGGCCCGTTCAGGACAAGCGGGATCAGTTCGCGTGTGAATCGGTCCACCGCTTTGCGATCTGCATCGCGAACCCCGATTCGCAGTTGAATTTCAGGCGGATCCTGGTTCGGCGGTGCGACCGCTCCGTTGCAGGCATTCATACCGAAAAATTCAGTGCGGATTTCATGGAAGTGTAAGCCCAGCCCCTCTAACCGCTTGCGTACGATTCTGTCAGCCGCTTCTGCTTTTGCCAGAGCGTCCGGTGCTGAATAAACCAGCGTGCCAATGCTCTTCCAGCCATCCCAAAAGCTGATGGAAAGCTTCAACGTCGGCGGACGTTCACTGCCTTCGATACCAAACACGCGGACGCGATTTTCACCATCAGGTGCAACCCGGATGGTGGTAAAATCCGCCGTGCAGTCTGGTGTCAGGTACCGCTTGGGGTCGCCTAATTCATAGAGCAATTGCTCTTTCACCGTATCCACCGTGACGCGGCCGCCCGTCCCTTCATGCTTGGTGATCACGAATGTCCCGTCCGGTTCGGCTTCTATGATGGGATAGCCGATATTCTCCATATCTGGAATGCTTTGCCAATCGCATTGCGAGTTGCCGCCGGTGCATTGCGCGCCGCATTCCACAATGTGTCCGGCGATGGTTCCGGCCGCCAGCATGTTGTAGTCTGCGGGTCCCCAGCCAAATTCGTACACCATCGGGGCAAGAGCCAATGCTGTGTCAGTGGAGCGGCCGGCGATTACTACATCGGCACCGGTAGCCAACGCTTCAGCTAAGGGAAATGCGCCGATATAGGCGTTTGCGCTTTGGATGCGATCGCGAATGGTGCTGAGCGGAGCAGCAGTATCCATGTCTCGCATTTCATAACCGCGTGCCAGCAAATCATCTAGCCGGTCGTAAATGTCGTCTCCGGTCACAACAGCAACTTTTAGTTCCGGCGCAAGCCTTCTCACGGCTTCGGCGCACGCCCGAGGATTGACCCCTCCGGCATTTGCGACTACCTTGATTTTTTTTTGCTTCAGTACAGGCGCAAGCCTTGCCATCAAGGGTGGAAAATCGCTGGCATAGCCGCGCGCGGGGTCGGCCTGCTTTTGCTTTTGCAGGACACTCATGGTGACCTCCGCCAGATAGTCCAGAATCAGATAATCCAGCGGCCCCTGCTCCACCAAGCGCACGGGTGCTTCCAGCCAATCTCCCCAGAACCCCTGGCCATAACCGATTCTGATCATAAGAGAACTTCTAGAGCAGGGGAAGCGCTGCGCTGCTTTACCATTTCGAAAGCCTGAGTCAGGATGGCTCGAGTTTCCATGGGGTCGATAAGAGCATCCACGTGTCCACGCGCCGCCGCGTACCTTGCATCCAGCCAGCGATCGTAATCAGCCCTGGTGCGCCGTATGGCTTCTTCCAGATCTTCCGGCATCGCCTGGCCGCTCTGCTTCACGCGCTCCAACTCCGCTGAGTATAGCGCGACAACAGCACTATCGCCCTCCATCACTCCAATCCGTGCGGTCGGCCAGGCAAACGTGAAGTGCGGGTCAAAGCCCTGCCCGGCCATGGCGTAATACCCTGCCCCGCTGGCATGATTTGTAGTAAGCACTATCTTCGGTACGGTGGCCGTCGCCATGGATTCCACCATGTCGGCCCCTGCACGGATAATTCCGGACTGTTCAGATTCCGCGCCCACCATGAAGCCTGAAACATCCTGAACATACAGGATCGGCGTACCGGCACGCTCCGCCATGTCCACGAAGTAAGCCACTTTGCGCGCGGATTCCGTGTACACAATGCCGCCGATCCGCTTCATGCCCGCTCCTTTCAGAAAGCCCCTGCGGTTCGCGATCACCGCGATGGCGCGACCGTTCAGATGTGCATTGGCGCACAGCATCTCCGGCGCGTGCAGAGGTTGAAACTCCAGGTAGCCTTCGCGATCCAGAAAGCGGAAGAGAACCTCTTCAACGTCGTACGGCAAACGGTGATCCACCGGCAGCACTTCATACAGCCCGTCCGAAACCGGTGCCTGCGATTTTTGCACCAAGGGGGGTACAGGCAGATCGCGAAACCTTTCACGAATCTGGGCTAAACATTCGTGATCGTCTTTGGCCATATAGTGCGCCACCCCAGAGATCTCCGTGTGAGTATGCGCGCCGCCCAGAGTCTCCTGATCGATCAGCTGGCCTGTCGCACCCTTCACCAAGTTCGCACCGCCTAGCCCCATGAAGCTGGTGTGCTCAACCATAATCACGAAATCAGACAGCGCCGGCAGATACGCACCGCCCGCTATGCACGGCCCCATCACCGCTGCGATTTGCGGGATGCGGAGCTTATTCCGCATGAGCGAAGTGTAAAGAAAGATGCGGCCCGCACCATACTGGCCAGGAAAGATACCGTCCTGATAGGGCAGATTCACTCCGGCGGAATCCACCAGATAAACAATGGGCGCGCGGTTGCGAATCGCTATTTCCTGCGCACGCAAAATTTTCGTAATGGTCTCTGGCCACCACGCCCCGGCCTTCACGGTCGCATCATTCGCAACGATTACCGCTGGCCTGCCTTCAATATGAGACAGACCCGTAACCACTCCCGCACCGGGGGCCTGCCCTTCATACAAGTCATGAGCAACCAACAGCCCGATTTCCAGGAAGTGTGTGCCAGGGTCTATCAGAGCGGTGATCCGCTCCCGCGCGGTCAGCTTACCGGCCTTGTGCTGCTTTGCGATGCGAGTTTCACCGCCGCCCTCACGCAGTTTCGCTTCAAGAGATTGGAGCTGTGCCACCAGATGACGCATATGGGCCATGCGGGCAATGGATTGCGAATCTGGATTGGCGGCAGTAGCCATGCGTAGTTACAGTTTAGTTGACCACTCGCGCATCGCCTTCGCGCCGCGTCCATTTTTCCCGGTCCGCATACTCCAAAAGCGGGATCGCGTATTTTCGGGTGATGCCGGTCAACTCTTTGAAATCGCCGACAGAAATCCGGGAACCCTTGCGTTCGGATAACATCTGCCGAAGCCGGTCCAGCGCGGACGAGTGAAACACAAGCTCGCTCGATACCTTGATCAGACGCTGCTCTCGCAGAAGCAACTGAAGAACCGATCGCGCGCGTTTGTCTTCAATGCCGGATTGCGCAAGAACTTCGGCAAGAGCCGGTACAGCAAGGCCGGCGGATGCGAAAGCATTTTCAATAGCGCTTCTGGCCGCGGTCTCATCTTCCTGAAGAACTACTTTGTGCGCGCGAAGCCGGATGATATCCCGCTCACTGACCACTTCCGTGCTGCTACGCAGAAGCTCCGGAACCAACGCGGCAAGCGCGGCGAGCGACGCTTTCGGGATGCCCGGCAGCAGCGGGTGCTGCTGGTGAAAGGTCCTGACCTGCTCGATCAAGATGGCGCGTTGGGCGGCAAGCGTGGAACGCGCAACAAGCCAATCTTCAGAGCGAAGCAGTTGGACGCCTGGGATTGCCAGCCGCAGTTCCTCCTCCGGAATAGCGAGCCTGTCGGCGAGAGCCCTCACCGCAAGCCCGAAGGGCGCTTCGTTCACCAGCAGAGCGGCACGTTCCGCGTTGGTGCCGGAATCGAGTAATTGAAGGCGGTCCGCGGCGCGGTCTTGCTTGCGATAGCGATGGGCACCGATATCTACAACGCGGCCGCCACCGATCGTGGTCACCGGCGAAAACATGCGGATGATGAACCTATCGCCCGGAAACAGCAGAGCAGGTTCACGCAACACGATCCGGACCCAGCTTTGGGTGCCAGGGCTTACGGAAGTCTGGCGATTGAAGAGCTTCACTTCGGCTTCTATTTCCGCGGTTCCCGAATGGAAGTGAACGGGCGCGTGGTTCTTCAACGGCTTCGCGGAAGCCAGCAATTCAAGAAAGCAATCCACCGTTGTGACCGGAGCGAAACGGCCGGGGCTTGAGAGCATCATGCCGCGATGAATTTCAGCGGGTTCGATGCCCACCAGATTCACTGCGGTGCGTTGTCCGGCATCGGCGCGGGTTGCAGCCTTGCTGAAAACCTGCACGCCGCGTACGCGCAAGATCCAGTCTGTGGGATAGAGTTGCAGTTCTGCCTCTGGCGAAATGGATCCCGAAGTTAGAGTGCCGGTAACCACGGTCCCGAATCCCTTAGCGGAGAACGCCCGATCTATGGGCAACCGCGGAGCCCCGCTGCTGCCGCGCACGGGAATCCGCAAGGCAGCGTCTTTGATGGCCCGCTGCAATTCCGCAAGCCCCATTCCCGTTCGCGAACTGACGGCTACAACGGGGGCATCTGCAAGAAATGACTTAGCGGTGAACTCTTCAAGCTCCAGCTTGACCAGTTCCACAATTTCACGGTCCACCAGATCGGCCTTCGTAATGACTACAATTCCGTGCCGGATGCCCAGCAGCCGGCAGATCTCAAAATGCTCACGTGTCTGCGGCTTGATGGATTCATCGGCCGCAACAACAAACAACACCAGGTCAATTCCGCCTACGCCGGCCAGCATATTCTTGACAAAGCGCTCATGACCCGGAACATCGACGAAACCTACCCGGATCTCTGGCGTCAGTTGCAGATGGGCGAAACCGAGATCGATTGTAATGCCACGCCGCTTCTCTTCAGCAAGCCTGTCGGTTTCAATACCCGTCAGTGCTCGAATGAGACTCGTTTTCCCGTGATCGATGTGGCCCGCTGTGCCGACCACCAGATTTCGCATAATAACCAGAGACCTTGACCGTCATCATACTCACGCTGCTGGCTACCGTGCTTTCGGGCGCAGTGGTGTATTGCATTCTTATCATGGTGGCTGCCCGGAATTATCTGAAGATTCCCCCGCCCAGAAAGGTCACCACGGAGCCTGTCTCTATCTTGAAGCCTCTCTTTGGAGCTGATGAGGGCCTGGAAGAGAATCTGCGCAGCTTCTTTCTGCAGGACTACGCGGAGTTTGAACTTCTTCTTGCAGTGAACCATGAAGGCGAGCAGGGCGCAATGGTAGCCCGCAAGCTGATGAGCGAGTATCCAAACGTGCCGGCGCGATTAGTGGTTACCGGAGATTCACCCCGGCCCAACGGCAAGGTGTTCAGCTTGCAACAGATGATTCACCATGCCAGGTACGACATTCTGGTGATGGCTGACAGCGATATCCGAGTGACCGCGGAGATGACTAGCGTGCTTGCTTCCGAGTTGCTGGACCCGGCAATCGGTTTGGTGACGTGCCCGTATCGCGCCATTCCGGGGGAGAGCTTCTGGAGCGGCCTCGAAGCGATCGGCATGAATACGGAATTCCTGAGCGGCGTTCTGGTAGCACGGCTTCTCAGCGGAATGGATTTTGCTTTGGGTTGCACCCTGGCTGTCCGCAGAAACGCACTTGAAGGCATTGGCGGAATGGAGGCTCTTGAAAATTACCTGGCGGAAGATTTCATGCTGGGTAAACTGGTGGCACAATCGGGGCGCCGGGTAATTCTCTCCTCGTATGTGATTGAGCACCGGATTGGGAGCCAGAGCTTTGCGGCGAACGTGCGGCACCGTTTGCGCTGGGCAAGGAGCACCCGCCGATCAAGGCCTTGGGGCTACGTGGGCGAAGTGTTTACCAATCCCCTGCCCTTGGCACTGCTCATGCTTTTTATTGCTCCCGCGAGCTGGCCATTTGTTTTGCTGGCAGCAGCATTTCGCGCGGCGTCGGCGTTTGCTGTTGCCGCCTGTGTGTTGCACGACCCCCTGACACGCCGCAAATTCTATCTGATTCCCCTGCAGGATATCTTCAGCTTCGCGACCTGGGT
>JAYTGM010000270.1:0-5311 GCA_043733425.1 Terriglobia bacterium | reverse complement strand
GCCCGTCGACCTTTCGCAGAAACGGCTCTGCGAAGTCCGCTGCCTTGGCCTGCTTGACGACATGAACAATTGGACGGGTCCGAAATACATGATCGCCGAAGGCGACACTTACATGAAGTATCCCGATGATGAGACGTTCCCGCAGTTGATCGTCAACTATGTCAAACTCGATCGCCTTCCCAAGTTCGATGAAGGCTGGAATCCGTTGCTCACCGCCATGCGCGCTGGCAGTTACTTTGTCACCAGCGGTGAAGTGCTGCTCCGCAACTCCGGCATCGAAGGCTCCGGCGCAAAGCGTACTTACACCGCCGAGGCCGAATGGACCTTTCCCCCGGAGTTCGCTGAGTTTGTCTGGAGCGACGGCAACACGGTAGATCGCCAGATCATCAGCCTGTCCGACAAAGCACCGTTCGGTTCACAAAAGTTCCGCATCCCGTTCGATTCCACCGGAAAGAAATGGGTTCGTTTTGCCGTTTGGGATTCCGCCGGCAACGGCGCATTTACTCAGCCCGTGCACTTCAAGTAAGCGGGTTCGTTCTATGATCCGGATCTTTCTCTTCCTAGCCCTGCCACTGCTTGCCGGCGCACAGGATTGGCCAGTCTATGGCGGCGACGCGGGGGGCACCCGCTATTCCGCCCTCAAGCAGATCAATCGCGATAACGTTACTAGACTCAAGCCCGCTTGGACCTTCAAGACCGGCGACATCAGCGATGGCAGCGAGTTTCCAGTGAAGAGCTCGTTTGAAGCAACGCCGCTTTTGATCGACGGCGTTCTCTACGTCGTCTCGGCTTTCGATCGCTTGATTGCCATTGAACCCGAGACCGGTAAAGAGCTATGGGCGTTCGATCCGAAACTGGATAAGACCCATCCGCAGATGCTCTTCGCCAGCCGTGGCGCGGCCTTCTGGACCGATGGCACGGACAAGCGTCTCTTTTACGGAACGCTCGATGGGCAACTCTGGGGCATCAATGCCGCCACCGGCAAGCCGATCGATAGTTTCGGCACCGGCGGCTTCATTAATCTGCGTGACGGCATGATAGACCCGAACGATAAAGCGGTCGCAAGGCGAGGCTACGGCATGACCTCTCCTCCCGCCATTTACAAGAACGTTGTCATCTGCGGTTCCATCGTTCCAGATGCCGAACCCAAGGGTCCCAATGGCGATGTCCGCGGTTTTGATGCGCGCACCGGCAAGCTCATCTGGCGCTTCCATACCGTAGCTCAACCGGGCGAGTTCGGTGGCGATACCTGGGAGGGCGATGCCGCCAAGGGACGCGGTGGCGCGAACATGTGGTCCATTCCCACCATCGATACGGAGAGGGGCATTGCCTTCCTGCCGCTCACTTCTCCCTCGCACGATTACTACGGTGGCGATCGCAAAGGTGCCGGCCTTTTCGGCGATGCGCTCGTAGCGATTGACGCACTCACCGGCAAACGCCTCTGGCACTTCCAGACCGTTCATCACAACCTTTGGGATTACGACATCCCGGCACAGCCCACTCTCGTAACCGTGAAACACGAAGGCAAGTCAGTGGACGCCGTGGCCCAAGTCACTAAGACCGGCTTCACATTTCTGTTCGAACGCACAACCGGCAAGCCCCTCTTCGATATTGTTGAAAAGCCCGTTCCCCCCAGCGGCGTTCCCGGCGAATCCGCTTACCCCACGCAACCTTTTCCCATAAAGCCCGCGCCCTTCGCGCGCCAGAGTTTTCGTGCGGAAGACCTGACCGACGTCACTCCGGAATCCCGCGCGTACTGCGGCAAGCTGATCGAAGGCGCAACGTTCGGAACACTGTTCACTCCCATCGGCCTCAAGCCCACTGTGCTGTTTCCAGGCACAAACGGCGGTGCGAATTGGGGCGGGGCATCCTATGATCCTGAGACGCACACGCTTTATGTGAACTCTATGGATGTCGGCATGATTTTTAAAATGGTCAAGATGCCGGAAACTTCGAAGCTCCCTTACCGCACTCGCGGCTTGGGTGCGTCCCGATTCTGGGACCCCAACCAGTACCCTTGTCAGAAACCGCCGTGGGGCAGTCTCACGGCCATCGATCTCGATACAGGTGAGTTTCGATGGCGCAGCACTCTTGGCGTGGTGGACGCACTCCTGGAAAAAAATGTGCTTCCTACGGGAACCTCAAACCTTGGCGGCTCCATGGTCACCGCGGGCGGTCTGGTGTTTATCGGCGCGACCAATGACAGCCGTTTCCGCGCCTTCGACAAAGATACCGGCAAGGAGTTGTGGACCGTTCGTCTTCCCGCAAGCGCCCACGCCACCCCCATGACCTTCGTATCGAAAAAGAACAAGAAGCAGTATGTGGTTGTCGCCGCTGGAGGAGGCAACAAATACAACAACACTTACTCAGATTCCTTGGTTGCTTTCTCTTTGCCATGATCTTCTGCTCAGCAGCCGGGCCAGAATCGTTCAACCACCAAAAGCACGCGCCCCTGAAATTGAAGTGCATTTCCTGCCATGCAACAGCGGCCACCGGTGACATTGCCGGGTTCCCGGCCATGAAGCAGTGCCAAGTGTGCCATGTCTCGATGTCAGAGCGCACTATCCCGTCGCGCCGCGTTTACGAAGTGCCTGACTTCGTATTCTTCAACCACGGCAAACATGCGGATGCCCACGTGGAATGCCACACTTGCCACGGCGACGTTTCCAGGCAGGTGATGATCTTGGCGCACCAGCCCGTCAAAATGAAATGGTGCATCGATTGCCACAAGACCAGCAAGGCACCCGTGGGCTGCAACACCTGTCACGAGTTAGGTCAATAACCGTGAAATCTTTCAACCTTTCACTAACCGTTTCGCAAACTCAATCGCCCGAATCAAACTGTGAGTGGACGCCGCGCCAGTCCCGGCAATATCGAACGCCGTCCCATGATCCACTGAGGTGCGGATGATCGGCAGCCCAAGCGCGATATTCACCCCGCCTTCAAAATCCAGCAGCTTCGAAGGAATATGGCCCTGGTCGTGATACATGCAGACAATCGCATCGAATTTCTTCTTGCGCACCGCAAGATAAAACAAGGTATCCGGAGGAAAAGGTCCCTCCACCGGATATCCCTGCGCCTGCGCCCATTCCACCGCCGGAATAATTTCTTCCATTTCTTCGCGGCCAAAAAGCCCGTGCTCTCCCGCATGCGGATTCAACCCCGCCACAGCAATTCGTGGGTTAGGCATCAGCCGCCGCAAGGCATCCACCGTTAACTTGATGATTGTGCGGATCCTCGGTTGTTTCGCTGCGCGGATCGCGTTCAGCAGTGATACGTGAGTGCTTACATGGGTCACAATCAAGGCATCGGAAGCCAGCATGATCGTCACGTCCTGAACCCCGCAGAGTTCCCCGATCAGTTCCGTGTGCCCGGTAAACTTCGGGTCCGATAAGCAGGTTGCCTCTTTATTAATGGGTAGCGTAATGAAAGCCGCAATCTCGCGTGCAAGTGCCGCGTGTGTCGCGGCCACCACATACTCTCTTGCCGCGTGCCCGGCTTTGCGGCTCAGCTTTCCAGGTGTAATGTCTTCAATGGCAAGAAGCCCGGCGTCCACCACGTTCAGAGCACCGTTCTGCAGGTCTGCGATGGTTGCAGCTTTGTGCAGATTTACCTTGTAGCCCAGCCGTTCGTTATAAAATTTCAGCGCGGCCAGGTCACCGAAGGCAACAAAGCGCCCAGGCAGTTCTCCGCCTGCAAACGCCTTCAGCAGAATCTCCGGTCCCACTCCGCTCGCGTCGCCCGCCGTAATTCCGTAAAGTGGCTCATTCCCCATGTTCACCACTCAATTGTGAGTGAACGCGCGCAATCACATCGGGGCCTCCGAAGCCACCGGCCTTCGTAATCAGAATCAAACCGGCAATGCACGTCACCGGAACGCCCGGCACCACCTCAGCGATGGGGCTCATCACCGGGAAACCAAGCTCACGGGCAACGGCAAAAGCCGTGTCTCCGCCAATCACGAACAGCGCATCCGGCCGATGTAAAGCAACCTGCTCCACGGCATATTTCGCGTTGGCACGCGCCACATCTGCCGCCTCCCAACTCTGGTCCAAAGCCGCGCTAATCACCTGCCATCCCGGAGCTGAAAAATTGCTGACTTGAGCCTCTGAACAGGGGTGACGGCTGCCGTTCATGATCAGGCAAGTCCGCACCAGCGGCAATTGAAGCTTGGCCCTACGCGGAACGTCCACCTGCGCGGCCAACATCTCCGCCAGCCCGCCCGGCCCCGCTGCAATCCGCATCGCCGGGTCCGCAAGAATAGCTTGTGCGGATTCGGCAAGGTGCGCATCTGTTTCGCCATCGAACACAGTGCAAACAAAATCTTTCCCTAGTAGTGCCGCCACCGAACTGGTTGCTACCGAATTCAATGCATCCATCGCAAACTCCGATTCCGAAACCGGACGCCCGTGCACATACAACTCACCGCCAATTACTTGGCGGCCCAGCGCCGGATACGCCGGTGCATAGCCAATTCTCCAATTCGGAAAGAGCGCCGCCAACGCCCTCAGTTCCGCCGCAATATTACCGCGCAGAGTGGAATCCGTCTTCTTATAAATCAGCCGCGGAGCAAGACCCGCGCTCGCTTCCACAAAGCGCCGAATCTCGCTCGCCGCTGTTTCAGCATCCACGTGGCGAGTCTCCGTATCCAGCACAACGGCCGTGGCACCCGTCACAATCACGGGCTCGGCGGAGACAATCGTCTCGATACCGGCACCGCTGAATTTCGCGCCGACTTCCAGCGCCCCGGTCATGTCATCTGCAAGTGCCAGAATATGCAACACCCGCTACTGTACCGGATCGGTCTCAGCTTCTAGCAGTACTGATCGAACGCGTCAGTCAATACCTTCGCAATCTGAAAAGCATCGCGCCGTTCAATATCCTGGCGGTGCATCATATAAACCGGCTTGCCGTCCTGAAACAGCGCAACCGACGGACTCGACGCCGGGAAGTCTTTCAAAATCCCGCGAAGATGAGCCACTGCCAGATCGTCGCCACCCGCAAACACAGTGGCGGATGTCGCCGGCTTCTTGGCGTTGTTCAGAGCCATTCCAATTCCAGGCCGCGCCTTCCCTGCCGCACAGCCACAAACAGAATTCACCACCATCAACACAGTGCCGCTCCCTGGTGCCAGCAGGCGATCCACATCGGCGGGCGTACGGGCTTCTTCCAGTCCGTAACGGGTAAGATCCTGGCGCATCGGCGCGATTAACTGCTCGGGATAAGGCATAATTCCTATTTTACTGCTTCTCAGCATTGCCGGGCTGTTCGATCACCCGCGCATGCCAACCGCCACACCCGAACAGATCCA
>JAYTGM010000269.1:0-5327 GCA_043733425.1 Terriglobia bacterium | reverse complement strand
GGGAAAATTTATCATTCATCAAGGACTGTCTCTATGAAAGCAGCGGGTGTTGTTCTTATCGTGGTTGGAATCGGAATTGTGATCTGGGGCGCATTTGGGTTCAAAACGCGCGAAAAAGTTTTGGATATCGGGCCGATTCACGCCACCAAGGAAGAGACACATAACGTTCCCTACGGACCCATTGCCGGAGCCTTAATCGCGGTGGGTGGGGTTGCGTTGCTGCTGAAGTCGAAGTAGCTGCGATTACAACGCAGACCAGATTCCGCTTCTCTGGCTGGCGGCCTCGCTGGCTTTGTTAGTTTTGTGCTTTCTCCCGGTTCAACTTGCCACCAAAGGTTGACCAGCCCAGACGCGCTCGCCATTACGGGCGGAAGCATGCGCTCTTGCGACAACAGCGAGACTGCACTGTTTATCCGCCGGCGCGATCGTTCGTCTAAGATTCGGCTATGCCCCCTGATTTCGATTCGACTTCCATGAGCTACCGCCCTGAACTTGAACCCACCCACTCGCCTAACCCAGGTCCCGCTCGCCGTATCCTGATGGTCGGCGGCGTGGCCGGAGGCGCGTCGTGTGCCGCGCGACTTAGGCGCCTCGATGAGTCGGTGGAGATCGTGATCTTCGATCGCGGGCCATACGTGGCATTCGCAAACTGCGGACTGCCGTACTATGTCGGCGATATCATTGCCGACGAGCGAAAGCTGCTCGTCGCGTCACCCGAAATGTTCCGCGAGCGATTCAATATCCAGGTGCACACAAACACAGACGTCACCGGCATCGACCGCCCTGCGCGTGCGATCAGCGTGCGCGATCTCAGCACTGGCCAGAGTCGCACTGAGCGTTACGACGCGTTGGTCCTGTCCCCAGGCGCAGCGCCGATCCGGCCTCCACTGCCGGGGGTAGACCTGCCGGGTGTGTTCGCGGTGCGAAACATTCCGGACTCCCGCCGTATCCGTTCCTGGATTGCCGATCGCCACGCCCGGACCGCGGTCATCGTCGGCGGCGGATTTATCGGCTTGGAAATGGTCGAGAACCTGATCCATCGCGGACTCTCAGTAACCGTGCTGGAAAAGCTACCACAGGTCATGCCCCCGCTCGACCCTGAGGTAGCGGCCCCACTCATGAAGCACCTGCTTGCGAAGGGGGTGCAACTCCATCTCGGCGACGGGCTGGCCCGCATCGACGAGGTCGCTGACGGCCGCTTAGTCGTGGTCGCAGAGAGCGGAGCCAGTTTTCCAGCCGATCTCGTCATCCTTGCTATAGGCGTGCGACCCGAGAACGATTTGGCCAAAGCGGCTGGCCTCCAGATCGGTTCGCGCAATGGCATCGTCGTCGATTCGCAGATGCGCACTTCCGATACGGAGATCTGGGCTGTCGGCGACGTTGTCGAAGTACCGGACGTGCTGACTGGACAAGATACCGTGCTGCCACTCGCAGGCCCAGCGAATCGCCAAGGTCGAGTGGCGGCCGAATCAATCGCCGGACGTGCGACAAACTTTCGCGGAATACAGGCCACGGCGGTTGTTGGTGTGCTGGGCCTAACCGTTGCTTCCACAGGCGCGAGCGAGAAGGGATTGCGGCGTGCCGGAGTGACGAACTTCGAGAAGGTGTACCTCCACCCCGGCCACCATGCAGCCTATTACCCAAACGCCCACCCGATTCATCTCAAGCTGTTGTTTTCCGTGCCTGATGGCCGCATCCTCGGCGCGCAGGCGATTGGAATGGAAGGCGTGGACAAACGTATCGATGTCATCGCGACCGCGATTCAGTTCCGAGGCACAGTGCATGATCTGGCCGAAGCCGAGCTGTGCTACGCCCCGCAGTTCGGTGCAGCGAAAGACCCCGTGAACCTCGCCGGAATGCTGGCCGAGAACGTTCTGGACGGAGATATGCCCCAGGCCGACTGGCTGGAGCTGGATCATACCGCTGCGCTGCTGGTCGACGTGCGCGAGCCCGCCGAATTCGCCGATGGGCACATCCCGAACGCGATCAATTTGCCCCTCTCGCAGATGCGCGACCGCTATGCCGAGTTGCCGACAAATCGGGAAATCTGGACCTACTGCCTTGTGGGACAACGGGGGTACTTCGCAACTCGGTTCCTGGCGCAGCACGGGTATCGATCACGGAATCTATCCGGAGGGTATACGACGTACCAAGCATTCAGGACCGCCGTCCGTCCCACCGCAGCGCTTCGTCTAGACTAGCGTTTTATGCCATGGAATAAACGGAAGAACTGCCAGCGGCCCTGCAAACAAAGTGGCATTTGAAAGCGCCGATTCAGCTCTGCAGATCAAACGGCTTCACTTTCATGGTGAATTATTCATTCAGCAAAGAGCTGGACAACATTGCCGGCGTCCGCGATCCCGATAAGGATTTCCTGGAGAAGGCACCCAGCGGTATCGATCACCCGCATGTGGGCAGTGCTACGTTTGTCTACCAGCTTCCGTTAGGTGCCGGGCACGGCTGGAACAGCTCGAACAGGGTCTTGAGTTCGGCAATCAGCAATTGGCAGTTTTTCGGCATTTTTACCTTCACCAGCGGTTCACCCTTGTTCATTAACGGCATCTGCGTGGGCGGCGGCATCATCAATGCGGTCTGTTTTCCGAACTACAACCCCAGCTTCACAGGAAGCGTTTGGCAAAACGGAGGGATCGGAAGCAGCGGCGCGAACGTCGGGACCACGCCCTACCTGAATGAAGCTGCCTTTATAGATCCTGCCAATTACTCTGCCGGCAACATTGCGCGTACCGCTCCGCTGGGCCTGCGAGTTCCGCACAATGCTGATTTCGATCTAAGCGTGCGGCGGGAATTCCGCCTGATCGATTGCGTGCGCCTCTCTTCCAGGCTGACGCTTTCACCGGTCGGAATTTTCGCGGGCGGCGTAGTCTTCGGCAGCCTGCTTCCTAAGCTGAAGATTGACGTTGCTGGCGTTTCTATCGACAGCTTCTGGATCGGGCTCCGTGCTGGTGATTGTGCTCACCGGGCTGTACACAACGCTGGGCGGTATGCGGGTGGTGGCCTATAACGATGCCGAACAGGTGGTGGTGCTGATCATCGGTTCAGGCCTGCTCACGTTGTATGGGTTGAAGGAGCTAGGCGGCTGGGGCGAACTACGGCGTATCGCCAGGCCGGAGATGTTCAACCTGTGGAAGCCGTTGATCCCCGCGGGCGTCTAAGGCACTTGGGCGCCGGTGATGCAGACGTACGCTGCCGGGCACGTTGTCAGACAGGCCTGGAATTTCAACGGCAACTTCCCTTGGCTGGGATGCTGTTCTGCGCTCCCATCATCGGTCTTTGGTGCTGGTGCACGGATCAATACATTGTGCAGAGGGCCTTGAGAGCACCGAACCAAACTGTAGCCCGCCGGGGAAGCATCTTCGCAGCTTTTCTTAAGCTGTTTCCGGTTTTTCTGTTGATCATTCCGGGTCTGATCTGCTTTGCACTGGCAAAGAGCGGCAAGGTTGCTGAATTGACACAACTGATCGGAAGGACTGACTCCGGCGCAACGCTTCTCTGACGATTTCGATGGAATTATCGCCGGCTCTCCCAGTTTGTATCAGACAGCCACGCATCTGTCGCGTGCCTACTGGATGAAAGGCATGAACGCGCATCCGTTCCCTTCTTCGAAACTCGGGCTGTTAGCGAAATCCGTATACCAGCAGTGCGATGCGAAAAACTTATTGAAGGATGGCCTGATCGACGATCCTCGACGCTGCGATTTCAAACCCGCCCATGATCTGCCCCTTTGCAACGCGGGAGTCGATGACTCGAACTGCTTCACAGCCTATCAGATAAGGCCCTAGAACTTAATTTACGGCGATGTGATGAGTCAGGAGAAAACGTTCTTTCCCTGCTGGCCGGTCGGAGCGGAGTTGGCTGGGGCGAACGGACAGAGCGGCTGGATAGGACAAGAAATTGTTGGACCCAGTGGTGCTGAGCTCTCGGGCTCCGGGATGAGCGGCGGCGTTTGAAAGGGATCGTCCAACCAGTTGCGTAGCAGCCTGTAGGTAAACAGATTCAGTCGGAGCATGGAAGCGAGGTTGGAGAGCGAACGCGGCGAGCGGCATCGCCAATCCTAATTCAGAGCGTATGCTCAATCGAAAGGTGACTACATGGTTGGACGAATAACGGAAGATTCACGTCGCTGTCACTATTGGTCTGACCTAAAGCTTCCACCTGGCACGAAGGACAGTTTTGCGGGGGCCGCTCAAACCGTGGGGGCACTTGGAGGCCTCCTGGCTGGAGAACCAACCACGCCAGAACGTCAGTCGCGGTTGAAAATGTGAACCCGGAAAACCGGCTTGGCCTTCTCCGCTTCGTCCATCGCATAGGTTTCCTGAGTTTTTGCGGGATCGTAGCCACGCCACAGCCACGCAAGCGAGTCAGGAAATTCGGAACTGCCCTGCATCGGGCTATGACCGCCCACGCCGAAGCTAAAATGAAAATCATACTCCTTCAGCTTCAGAGAATTTGCCACTTGCAGATTTTGGAGCGGCACGCTTCCATTCGGGTTCTCTAGATCGTCGGATCCATCCTGCATCCAAAAGCGCAAGTCTTTCTTCGGTTCCTTTCGAATCATAAACGGGTAGACATCGGCACCATCTTGAACACCCGGCTGCCACTGTGAGCTTGAAAAAGGCGTTACCCAGACCAGCACGCGGCTAAACTGATCTGGTTGCTTCCAGGCCGCGGTGAAGGCACCCTGGGCACCGCTCGAAAGGCCGCCAACCGCGCGGCTATAGCCGTCTTTGCGGATGTTGTACTTCAATTGCACCTCGGGCAAGAGTTCATCGCGCAGAAAGCGCGCATACTGATCGGAGACCGTTTCGTATTCAACGCCGCGCAACGCGTTGTTCCGGGCAGCCTGGGTATCTGTTTTCGCTGCGCGTTGGACTGCTCGGTAAAAGGGTGTACCTTCAGGCATCGTAGCGATGCCGGGCATGGTAAATACCCACACGATCACGGGAAGCTTTTTCTCATAGGTGAGATTATCAATTACTTCCAGCAGTCGAATGGATGTCGAATTTCTGTTTATGAATTGCTGACCGTCGTTCCACACCATCAGCGCGGCAGGTGTGTTCGAATTGTACTGCGCAGGCGTGTAGACCCAATAATCGCTCTGCATCCCGTCATAGATCTTGCTTGTCAAGACAGTCTTTTCGCTCAGCTTTCCCTGTGGGACGCCGGGTTTAAGGTACGAATCGCTTCCAAACGATGGAACGTTTGTGTTGCCTCCAAATTTCTTGCCGTCAATCACGTAATAAAAAGCATGTCCAGCTCCTGTTTTCAAAGGCACTACCGCGAACAACAGGTCAGAGCCGGAGATCTTC
>JAYTGM010000268.1:0-5340 GCA_043733425.1 Terriglobia bacterium | reverse complement strand
CGGTCGGCGGCTTCATCGCCATCCCGAAGTACCTCGACCCGATCTTCCCCGCCGGCGAAGAAGGCCATGCGATGGGCTTGGTCGTTGTCTCCGTCGCTGCGGGCATCATCGGCATTCTCATCGCCGGTGTCATGTACCTGGGCCGCCCGCGCAAAGAGTCCGCACCGGGTCCGCTCTACAATCTCGTGTATCACAAGTACTACGTCGATGAAGCTTACAACGCAGCCATCGTTCATCCGCTGATCGTCACCTCACGCTCCGTGCTCTGGAAACTGGTCGATAACGCCATCATCGATGGCATGGTGGATGGCGCCGCCGCACAGACGCGCAATGCGGGCAACCTTCTGCGCAAGCTGCAATCTGGAAGCATCCGCAGCTACGCGGCATGGATCGTTGTCGGTTCTGTCGTCCTCATTCTGGCAATGGGGCTTACAGGAGCCGGCCGTTAATCATGAACCCCCTCGACATCCTCCTCCTCGTTCCACTCGCGGGTTTCCTGCTTACCCTTGTGTTGCCAAAATCCGGCACCGGCCCTATCCGCGTCTTCGCGTTGATCATCTCCGTTGTCACCTTCCTCATGTCCGCCGGCATCGCGATCGGCTACAAGTCCGGGGTACCCGGCCAGCAATTTGTCACTGATTTCGTCTGGATCCAGAATCCGAACATCCACTATCACGTCGGGCTTGATGGCCTCAGCCTCTGGCTGGTCGTGCTCACCACCTTCCTCACACCCATCGCGGTTCTCTTAAGCTGGCAATCCATAAACAAAGACATCAAGCCCTTCTTCGCGCTGCTGCTCCTTCTGGAGTTCGCGCTCATCGGCGTCTTCTCCGCACTCGATCTGGTCATCTATTACGGCTTCTGGGAACTCACGCTCATCCCGATGTATCTCTTCATCGGCGTCTGGGGCTCGGGCAGCCGCACGGCCGCCACCATGAAGTTCTTCCTCTATACCTTCGCGGGTTCCGTACTCATGCTTGCCGGAATTATCTTCCTTGCGGATCGCGCCGGCACCACGAACTATTCGGCTGTTCTTGAAGCCGTCAACTCCGGTAAGCTGGCACTCTCCTCCACCGAAGAACTGCTGCTCTTCCTCGGCTTCTTCCTCGCCTTTGCCATCAAGCTCGCGTTGTTTCCGTTGCACACGTGGCTGCCGTCTGCGTACGCATCGGCCCCCGCTGCCGCCACCATGATGTTGGCTGCGGTGATGGCGAAAATGGGCACGTACAGCATCATGCGGTTCTGCCTGCCGCTGTTCCCTTCAGCCGCGCGTCGCTGCGCGACGGTCATCATCGTCCTGGCAATCATCAGCATCATCTATGGCGCGCTGGTCGCCCTGGTCCAGCCCAACATCAAGCGCCTGGTGGCGTACTCTTCCATGAGCCACATCGGCTTCGTGGTCCTGGGCATCTTCTCCTTCACGCAACTCGGCCTCGATGGCGCGGTGTATCAGATGCTCTGCCACGGTGTTACCACCGGCTGCCTGTTTGTGATGATCGGCTTCCTCTCCCATCGCCGCCCCACCCTCGAGATTGCCGATTACAGCGGGCTTGCCACTTCAGCCCCGTGGTTTTCCACCGCCTTCCTGGTCGCGACGCTCGCCAGTATCGGCCTGCCTCTGCTGAACAACTTCGTCGGCGAGTTCCTCATTCTGCAAGGCGCAGCGCAGGCCTATTTCCCCTACGCCATCTGGGCCGCTTTGGGCGTGATTCTTTCCGCCTGTTACATGCTGTGGATGTACCAGCGGGTGTTCTACGGCGAATCGCGCGATGCCGTTCCTGATATGAACGTGCGCGAATGGTTCTGCGTCGCGCCCCTGATCGCCGCCATGTTCTGGATGGGCATCGGGACCCAAACGTTTCTGCCCGTCATCTCCGCGACGAACGCCAAAATGCTGGAACAGAGCCGCGTGAATGAGCCTTACCGCGTGAAGTTGGGTACTGAGGAGTTGATCGTCCGTGCCCGCTGAACTCTTCCCCGCAGGCACCATGCCGCCCGCGGAGGATATCCTCCGCATCCTGCCCGAGATCATCCTCGCCGGAACCGCAACCGTTCTGATGGTGATGGTGCCGCTCGTCAAGAACCGGCTCTCCACCCTGTACGGCAACATCTCAATCGTCGCGATGTTAGCCGCCATGGCAGCCGCTCTCTATGACCTGAACATTACAGGCATGGCGTTCTCGAACCTGCTGATCGTGGATCGGTTTGCCACGTTTTTCCGTGTGCTGGTTCTTGCCGTTGGTGTTGTCTCCGTACTCTCGTCCTATCGCTTCCTCAGCCGCGATCAAGTGGAAACAGGCGAATACCACGCGCTGCTGCTGTTCTCACTTTCGGGCCAGTGCCTGATGGTCGCCGCGAACTCGCTGGTCATGATCTTCATCGGGCTTGAGGTATCCTCCATCGCCACATACATCCTCTGCGGCTACCTTCGCGACGATAAGCGCGCCAACGAAAGCGCCCTCAAGTATTTCCTGCTCGGCTCTTTTGCGACTGCGTTCTTCCTCTACGGTGTCGCTATCATCTATGGCGCAACGGGCTCCACCAACATCCTCGATATTCGCCAGTCGCTCACCTCAGGCGCGCCGCCGTCAGCCGCAATGGTCGGTGTCGCGATGGCGCTCATGTTTGTCGGGCTTGCATTCAAAGTCTCCGGCGCACCATTCCAGATCTGGGCACCCGATGTCTATCAAGGCGCGCCCACTCCCGTTACCGCTTTCATGTCCGCCGCACCAAAAGCCGCTGCGTTCGCCATCTTTATCCGTATCTTCATGACCGCTTTTCAATCTAATAGCGGCACCTGGGAACCCATGGTGTGGCTCTCCGCGCTGCTGAGCATGACCATTGGAAACTTCGCCGCGCTGATGCAGAACAACGTCAAGCGCATGATGGCCTATAGCTCCATTGCGCACGCGGGTTATGTGTTGGTTGCGCTCGCGGCACGTTCCGAAATCGGTACTGCTTCGGCCATGTTTTACCTCGCCGCGTACGCCTGCATGAATCTTGGCGTCTTCGCGGTGGTGGTCCACCTCTCCGGAAAAGGCGAGCGGCACCTCTCGCTCGATGACTTCTCCGGACTCGCCCAGCGCCAACCCCTTACCGCCGGGTTGCTCACCGTGTTGCTTCTCTCGCTGGTCGGCGTACCGCTCACTGGCGGCTTCTTAGGCAAGTTCCTTATCTTCAGAGCCGCGCTGCAATCGAACCTGGTCTGGCTCACCGTGCTCGGGCTTCTGAACAGTGCGGTGGCTGCTTATTACTACCTCCGTCTCGTCGCGCTCATGTACATGCGCGAACCGGGCGAGGTCACGCGCGATCTGGAACCGCTACCGCTTACCTTACAGGCTGCACTGGTGCTGCCCGTGATTGGGACGTTCGCGCTGGGCATATTCCCAGGTTCGTTGATCTGGTTCGTGAATCAAGCGTCACGCCAGTAAATCTTTCACCACGCGGCCAGCCACATCGGTAAGCCGAAAATCGCGGCCGGCGTAGCGATAAGTGAATTTCTCGTGGTCGAACCCAAGCTGGTGCAACAACGTGGCGTGGAGATCGTGCACGTGCACCTTGTTCTCTGCGGCGGCAAACCCGAACTCATCGGTTGCCCCGTAGACGGTGCCGCGCTTCATGCCGCCTCCCGCCACCCACATGGAGAAGCCAAAGGGGTTGTGATCACGGCCATTTGACATGCCGCCGTTCGCGCCCACATCGGGCAGTTCCACCGTAGGGGTGCGACCGAACTCGCCGCCCCAGATCACCAGCGTATCGTCCAGTAATCCGCGTTGCTTCAGGTCCGTCAACAAGGCTGCAATCGGCTGATCGCACTCACCGGCCAGCCTGCCATGGTTGGTCTTGATATCGTCGTGGCTGTCCCAGGGCTGTCCGGCTCCATGCCAAACCTGTACAAACCGCACACCGCGTTCTAAGAGACGCCGCGCGATAATCATCTGCCGCGCCTGCAACCCTTCGCCATACATCTTGTGAATGTGTTCCGGCTCTTTTGAGACATCGAACGCTTCGTCTGCTTCCATCTGCATGCGGAACGCAAGCTCGAAGGATTGAACCCGCGCTTCCAGCAAAGCGTCTTCCTGACGGCGCTCCTGATAGCCCTGATTCAATTCTGAAAGCAAATCCAGATCCCGGCGTTGCGCAGCTTTTGTGGAGTAATTGTTCTTGATGTTCTCAATCAGCTTATCGATCTTGGTTTGGCGCGTATCGATTTGAGTCCCTTGGTAAGTGCCGGGCAGGAAAGCCGAGCGCCAGTTCTGCGTACCCTGAGTGGGCAAGCCATCCGGGCACAGAATGATAAAGCCGGGAAGATTCTGATTCTCGGAACCGAGCCCGTAGGTGATCCAGGAACCGAAGCTGGGCCGCACCTGCCGGGTTTCGCCGCAGTTCATCATCATGAGTGAGGGCTCATGGTTGGGGATATCGCTGCACATGGAACGGATCACGCAGAGATCGTCTGCATGCTCCGCTACCTTTGAGAAGATCTCGCTCACTTCAGTGCCGCACTGGCCGTACTTCTTGAAGCTGAACGGAGAACCGAAAGCCGCTCCCGTGCGGCGCTCCGTCTTGAGCGTGATGGGAATCGGCTTGCCGGAAAATTTCGTCAGTGACGGCTTCGGATCGAAGGTATCCACATGAGACGGGCCGCCATTCATGAAGAGATGCAGCACCCGTTTGGCTTTGGCGGGGGAGGGCGCGGGTTTGGGGGCAAGCGGATTCACCGAGTTCGCCGTGCCTTCGGCGTGAAGCACGCGCGCGTCTCCCATCAGGCCGGCAAGTGCAACCGCGCCCATGCCCATCCCCGTCGATTGCAGCATCTCGCGGCGTGTGAAAAATTTGTTCTGGAAGCTCATAGATTCCTATTCCTTATTCCACGAAAGCAAACTCATTAGTCTGAAGCAGAACCCGCGCATAGCGCTCCCACACACCCAAAGGTTTTGCCGCGGGGCCGCGAAATTCTTCTTTCGCGCTCCAGGTGACTTCCTTGGGCGAGCCGGCGATTTTGACGGTGGGAGCCCACCGGAAACCATCGTTCTCACTATCGCTTCGTCCATCGACCACGAAATCGAGAGTGTCTCCTTTCTCTACCTTCACACCGGTCAAGCGCGTTTCACTGCTTGAGCCGTTTACATTCCACGAAGCCAGTTCACCCAACCGGCTGGAGACGATGCGCGCCCGCACGCCGTCACCGGAATTGCCTAAGCTGTTCTGGTCGTGGCGCAAGGTGCCTTCGGTTGCGACCTTGCCATCAGCCGGACTGGTCCAGCGTCTGACTACCGCGCGCTTCGGATTGTCTCCCGGTTCGCCGCCATCCGCGCCCAATCTGCCCTTGCCCGCAAC
>JAYTGM010000267.1:0-31197 GCA_043733425.1 Terriglobia bacterium | reverse complement strand
CGGTTTCAGAGAAAGCAGGCGCGCCCTGGTTCAGCGAGTTGACGGAACGCCACGAACGATCGCTCCGCCAACCGATCACCGCAGGGTCCAAGTGCGGACGAAATCCCGGTGATACATACATGAAGGCAGCGCCGTGTGGGGACAGCATCCATTTATATGCGTGGACAGCAAAGATGTCGGGTTGAACCTGCTGCAGGTCAATGGGCAGCGCACCCACGCTCTGAGTGCCATCCAGGTAGAAGAGAATACCGCGTTGGCGGAGAATCTTCCCGATCTGCGCGGCGGGCGCGAGATATCCGTTCGAGTAACTCACCGTGCTGATGGCCACCAAGCGAGTCCGCTCGGTCAGATATTCCAGCAGTTCTCCGCAAGGAGCAATGACTAATTCCACGCCCTTATTTGCCAGATGAGCGGCGTAGTTGATCTGGTTGGGGAACTCTCCATCCATGGTGAGAATCTGATCGCCCGGTTTCCAATCGATGCCGGACATCATCAAAGAAAGTGCGGCGGAGGCATTTTGGATAAAAGCAATATCATCCGCTCGACAGCCGATGAGTTTACCGACTAATACCCGAATTGCATCCAGATCGTCAAACCATGACATGAAGTCACGAAGGGGCGCGTCATTCCGCTCCGCAAAGTGGCGGCTTAGCTCAGCTTGCGACCGATTCGGAATCTGGCCCATAGTGGCGGTATTCAAATAGGTGCACTTTTGAAGTGTGGGGAATTCCTGCCGAACCGCTTCCCAACTCACAGGGCAGCCGCCGATTGCACCGCGAGTGCGGCTTCATCCACAGCAACATCTGTAGAAGTTTTGCCGCGGCGCTGCACGAACTCCACCAAGCCCTGTGCCAGCTTCTTGCCGACCGTGATGCGATATGGGATCCCGATCAGTTCCGCATCCTTAAACTTGACGCCGGCACGCTCTTCGCGATCGTCGAGGAGTGCGTCGATGCCGAGCGCGAGCAGAGACTGATAGATGCTTTCGGCGGCTTCCTTCTGCTCCGCATAGGCGATGTTGACGGGCGTGACGACAACGGTAAATGGCGCGATGGCTACGGGAAGAATAATGCCGTCCGCATCGTGATGTTCTTCAATGGCGGCGCTGAGGATTCGCTCCACGCCAATTCCGTAAGAACCCATGATGGGGGCAATTTCGGCACCCTCCTGATTCAGAACGCGAAGGCCCATGGATTCGGAATACTTGTAACCCAGCTTGAAGATATGGCCAATCTCGATTGTCTTTTTCAGATCCAGCGAACCGCGTCCGCAGGAAGGGCACAGGTCGCCTGCCTCTACTTGGCGCAGATCTGAGAAGCGCGTTTCAAAATCGCGGCCGGGCGTGACGTGCCGCAGATGGTGATCGTCTTTGTTGGCGCCCGCGATCATATTCTTGCGGCCTTGAAGCGCTATATCAGCGACAACGAGCATGTTAGTAACGCCGACGGGCCCGAGCGAACCAGGGTCAGCACCGAACCATTCGCGGATTTCGTGAGGATGCGCCTGCCGCACTTCGCGCGCCTGCAGGAAGGAAGAGAGTTTCGTTTCACTGGCCTGGTGGTCTCCGCGCAACAGCACTAGTACGGGTTTATCATCCGCAACCATCACAAGGCTTTTCATCTGTGAGGTGGCGGGCAGCCTGGTGAATTCAGCCACCTCGGCGATGGTCTTCTTTCCGGGCGTGTGAAACTCTTCCGGCGTGTGGTCGCCTTCAGGATCAGGATGCGCCAGAGGCTGGTGCCGGGAAGTAGCCTTTTCCAGATTGGCCGCATAGCCGCATTCCGGGCAGACCACGACAAAGTCTTCCCCCGCATTTGAAGCCACCATGAACTCAGTGGATTCATTGCCGCCCATGGCGCCGGAGTGAGCTTCAACAGCTAGATAAGATAAGCCGCACCGCGTGAAGATTTTGCAATACGCGTCGTAGTGTTTGCGATAGGAAACTTCCAGGCCTTCGGGTGCAAGATCGAAAGAGTAGGAATCTTTCATGATGAACTGCCGCATGCGCATCAGGCCGCTCTTGGGGCGGGTTTCATCACGGAACTTGGTCTGGATCTGATACCAGATCTGGGGCAACTGCTTATAGCTGCGAAGTTCTCCACGAGCGATGGAGGTCATGACTTCTTCATGAGTCATGGCGAGACACATATCGCGGTCAAAGCGGTCTTTGAGGCGGAACATGTCATTGCCCATCACGGCCCAGCGGCCGGATTCCTGCCAAAGTTCCGCGGGATTCAGCGCAGGCAGAAGCATTTCCTGCCCTCCGATGGCATCCATCTCTTCGCGGACGATCTTGGTGATCTTCAGCAGCGTGCGCTGTGAAAGAAACAAGTGGTTGTAGACACCGGCGGCTAACTGGCGGATATAACCGGCGCGCAGCAGCAGTTTGTGACTGACAACCTCGGCGTCAGTAGGCGCATCGCGCAGGGTGGGAATGAAAAGCTTGCTCCAGAGCATGATTGGGAAGCTTTCAGTCTAACAAGCGAGAGATTAAGCTTCGTAATCTTTCAACTTGGCGTGGAGTGCCTTTAAGGTAAGACCGAGCATCTCTGCGGCGCGGGCTTTGTTCTGCTGCGTGAAATCCAGAGTACGCATCACCAGTTCGCGCTCCGCTTTTTCGAGCGTGGTACCCATGGGCAGTTGCAGCGAACCATCGGGTTCGGACGCAGAGGACGCAGCGACACCCACGGCGGCGGCAGCGGCAAGCGGTTTCGCCTGAAGATTTACAGGCAGTGCACTCATCTGAACGGTACCCTGGCGGGTGAGGATCACGGCGCGCTCCACGACGTTGCGAAGTTCGCGAATGTTCCCCGGCCAATTGAACGTCTCGAAGGCGTGAACCACTTCGGGCGAGAAATCCGTCGCCTGCACGCCATGCTTCTTATTCATATCCACAAGCAGCGATTCGGCAATGGCACGGATATCTTCTTTGCGATCGCGCAGCGGCGGCAGGTGAATGTGGAATACGTTCAGGCGGTAGAAAAGATCTTCACGCAGGTTTCCGCCTTTCACCGCATCGTCAGGCACTTTGTTTGTGGCCGCAATGACGCGGACATCCACCTCAAATTCAGCTTTACCGCCCAGGCGGCGCACCTTGGAATCTTCTAGTACGCGCAGCAGCTTCGCCTGGGTAAGGATGGGCATCTCGCCAATCTCATCCAGCAGCAGCGTGCCATGCTGTGCGATTTCAAAGCAGCCGGCACGGCGTTCGGAAGCGCCCGTGAAGCTGCCTTTTTCATGCCCGAACAATTCACTTTCAATCAGAGTTTCCGGCAGGGCCGCGCAATTGATGGCGATGAAGGGGCCCTGCTTACGCGGGCTGAGCATGTGAAGCGTGCGCGCCACTAATTCTTTACCCGTGCCGCTCTCGCCTGAGATCAGAACGCACGCCTTACTGGGCCCAGCCTGTTGCAGATGGGAAAAAATCTCCTGCATGCGCGGCGAAGCGCCCACCATCTCTCCGAGAGAACCTTTGTATTGCAAGGTCCGCTCTAGCGTGACCTTTTCTTTGCTAACGCCGCTGTGAGTGGCCGCCCGGCGCAGCAGGGTTTGCATCACGTTCGGCTGCACTGGTTTTTCAAGGAACCAATACGCGCCCATTTCATGCACGGTGCGCACCGCCGTATCCACATTGCCGAACGCGGTCACGACAATTACCGGTGTCGAGTTCCCCTCTTCGCGCATGGTCTTCATCAGCTCATAACCATCCATGCGTGGCATGTTGAGATCTGTCACAACTACATCCGCGTTGTAGGTTTCCAGCTTTTCAAGCGCATCGCCGCCATCTGTCGCGGTCTCAGCCTGCATGCCCCAGGCTTTCACCATTCCGGCCAAACCAGTGCGCTGGCTGCTTTCGTCGTCCACGATCAGAATTTTTAAGAGTCGGTCCATGAGAAGGGTTCGTCTCAATTTTACCGCTTTAGATATCTGACATACTCATGGGTTGCCTTTTTTTAAGAAACCGAAGGATTCCGAAAAGCCCAGCAATTCTCTGGACAACTATATTTCCCTGGCGCCGGAACCGCAGAATATGCTCGATATTTTCGCGGGCGAATGGGCTTCGAAGTTCCCGCCTGAATACAAGTTGAATGCCGGAATCAATCCACTGTTCGAAGATACGCGGATTCACTGGATGCTGGGCGAGTTGAACGGAGTTGCCGGGATGAGCGTGGTGGAACTGGGCCCACTAGAGGGGGGCCATTCTTATTTGCTGGACCGCGCCGGGGCGGCTTCGGTACTCGCCATCGAATCGAATCAGCGGGCTTTCCTGAAATGCCTGATCGTGAAAGAGCTGTTAGGAATGCAATCGGTGGATTTTCTGATGGGGGATTTCCGGCAATATTTCGACCGGACGCCCGCGCGGTTCGATTTGTGCGTCGCAAGCGGCGTTTTGTATCACATGCGGGAGCCCGTGGTTCTACTGGCCCAGATTGCTTCCCAATGCGAGCGATTGTTTTTGTGGACCCATTACTATGACAAGAAATTTATCGATCGCGACAGGAACCTGAGACACCGTTTCAAGGGTGCGGTGAAGCGGACAACCAGTGGCTTTTCGTATGAGATGCATCGTTACCACTATTTGGAAGGCCTGAAAAACGCCGGCTTTTGTGGGGGGAACGCGGAATATGCTTATTGGCTTTCGCGCGACGATCTCTTCGAGGCGTTGAAGCATCTGGGTTTCCGCAATATCAAAGTCCACGATGAAGAGCCCGAGCACCCGCATGGGCCGTGTTTGAATCTGCTGGCGAGTAAATGAGCAACTCCGGGCGGCTGACATAATGAGATTTGGAGCCTCAGCTTGATCCCTTCGTTTGTTGAGCGTGCCAGGCGGCGATTCCTGTGGAACGAAGCAATCGCACAAACCGCTTTCGCGGCGGCGGTGTTGTTTGCGGGTGTGATTGTGTTGCTGCTGGCAGGGACTCAATTGCTGGATTGGCGATGGCTGGTGGCCCTTGCGCTGGCTGGCATTGCATTTGGAGCCTATAGAACGCTGAAGCGGGTGCCCAGCCAGTATCAGGTTGCGGTGATGGTGGATCAGCGGGCCGGGTTGCATGACGCGCTTTCGACCGCGCTCCATTTTGCCCACGGCGGGGCGCGATCCCCTGGATTGCCGGCCATTCGTGAATTTCAGAAGCAACAGGCTGAGCGCTTGATTCCGTCAGTAAACTTAGACACGGCTGTACCGTTTCGTATTCCGCGCGCGCTTTATGTAATGGGGCTGCTGGGACTTGTGGCATCCAGCTTGTTCGCTTTGCGTTACGGCATACGGCGCAGCCTGGATCTGCAAGCACCGTTGTCGCAGATCGTAATGGATGGACTGGGCTTCCATGCACCGGAAGACAAGCTGGCTTCGGCCAAGAAGAAGAGCGGGGATTCCAAATCGGGTGAAACATTCGATGAGCAAGGGGTTCCCCTGCCGAGCTCCGAACAGAAAAAAGCGGGAGAGTTGGATGCCGCACCCGCTTCCGCTCTTGAGACGGTGGGCGACCCCGATGTGAATAATGAGGGCGCGCAATCGGCGTCTGCAAGCAAACAGGGCACGGAAAAGGGTGAAGGCGGCGGGAAAGGGGGCGGCGAAAAAGGATCGCCCGAACAATCGGAAAACGGCCAGCAGGCGGGGGGCAAGAATGCGGCGGATAGCCCGGCGGGCAGCAAAGAAGGTCCACAGCAGGGTGAACCGGGGGCCAGCCAGCAGAGCAGCCAGGGGAACAATTCCAGCCTGCTTTCGAAGGTGAAGGATGCGATGCAAAACCTGCTTTCCAAGGCGAAGCCGCAGCCAGGCACCGCGGGCCAGAAGCCGAATGGCGCGCAAGGCCAGCAGAAAGGCCAGTCTCAGCAGGCGAAATCCGGCGAGAAGGGTTCGCCAGGTGAGAGCAAGGACGGTGGGCAGCAGGACCAGGCGGAAGGCGCGGGCCAACAGGCAGGCGATCAGGATAACTCCGACAGTTCGCAGGGCAAGGGCAACGGGAAGAGTTCGGAACAGCAGGCAGCGGCACAGCCGGGCAGCGGCGTGGGCAAGCAGGATGGCTCGAAGGACATTCGTGCCGCGGAGCAGAAAGCGGCTATGGGCAAGCTGACAGAGGTGATCGGCAAGCGGTCCGCTCAGGTTTCAGGCGAGATGATGATTGAATCGCAATCTGGCCCGCAGCAATTGCGGACGCAATATTCGCGGCGCACTGCCACCCATTCGCAAGCTGGGGGCGAGGTAAATCGGGACGAAGTTCCGGTTGAGTTGCAGGGATACGTACAGCAATATTTTCAGGAAGTAAGGAAAGGGGAACGCTCTGGAACGGGGGCGCGCAAGCCGGCCGGTAGGGCTGCGGGCGAGCCATCGCCTGCCGCTGCCGAACCCAAGTAAACTGGTATCTGTCAATGGTTCGAGACGGGATCTATTACGCTCTGGCGTTTACGGCGGCGGGTGCTCTGGTGAGTTATCTGGCGGGCGCGTGGTTCGCCATGCCGCTGTTTCTGCTTGGGGCTTTTTGCGCCTATTTTTTCCGTGATCCGGAGAGGCTGGCCCCGGCTGGAAATGTGGCGGTGTCACCTGCAGATGGCAAGGTGGTGGCGGTTGTCGAGGAAGCTGGCGCGGAAGGAAAGCGCACACGGGTCAGCATCTTTCTGAACATTTTTGACGTGCATGTGAACCGCATGCCAATTTCCGGCGTGATTGCGGATGTTCATTATTTAAAAGGCAAGTTTCTGGTAGCCAGTCTGGAAGATGCTTCGACGCAGAACGAGCAGAATATCGTGACGGTCAGGGGCGACGGAACTACTGTTGTTTTCAAGCAGATTGCCGGGCTGATTGCGCGCCGAATTGTGTTTACGCGGAAGCAGGGTGAGTTTGTGCAAGCGGGGGAGCGCGTGGGCTTGATCAAGTTCGGCTCCCGGGTGGACGTGATTTTCGGACCCGAATGGCAGCTGGCGGTGAAGCCGGGCATGCGCGTTTCGGCTGGCTCCAGTATTTTGGCGCACCGGGGCGATCGCGTGCAAACTTTAAAGGTGGTTTCGGCACCGCTCAATGTGGAAGAAGGTCTTTTGTGTCAGACCTAGTAGCGCCTGATGCTGGTTCGCCCGCTGGTCATAAAGTGCGGGTGCCTTCAAGGGCTGCTTATGCATTGCCCTCGCTTTTCACGGCGGGGAATATATTTCTTGGGTACCTGGCAATCCTTCGGACGGTGCAGGGTTCGCTGCTGGTTTCGGGGCATCCGCTGGAAGCGGCGGAACATTTTACGTTCGCGGCGAAAATTATTGGGCTTTCCGTGCTACTGGATGGGCTTGACGGCCGCGTAGCGCGAATGACCAACACAACTTCTTCCTTCGGGGCTGAGCTGGATTCGCTGGCTGATGCGATCAGCTTCGGAATCGCTCCCGCACTGCTGGGGTTTTTCTGGGGAGTGCAGTTTGTGGATGGCGGATTCGGGCCGTTTGCAACGGAACAACTGGCGCGCGCGGGTAAGCTGGTTTCGTTTCTCTTTCTGCTCTGCGGAGTGGCGCGCCTGGCAAGATTCAACGTGCAGAAGAACCCGACGCCTAAGAACCCCGGACGCCGGGACCGCAAATATTTTGTTGGCTTGCCGATTCCGGCGGCGGCGGGCATGGTAGCTGCCGTGGTTTACTTCGCGGATGGCTATCCGGTCAGCTTCTGGTGGCCTTCCTTTGCGTGGCTGGCGCTGCTGGGGTTGCTGGCTTTTCTGATGGTAAGCACATGGCGGTACAACAGCTTTAAGGAACTGAACTTGCTGCGGCCACGCTCTCCGCTGACTGTGGTGTTGCTGGGAGGCTTGATTTTTCTGCTGTGGAACTATTCCCAACCCGTGCTGCTTGTGATGGCTTCCGCGTATGTCGGCAGCGGCATATTGATCCGGATAGCAGGAGTGTTGCGGCGCTTCCGGCCTGCCCGTCCGCCGGAACCGGAGCATCAGATTGGCTGAAACGATTGCTTTGGTGGGAGGCGAATCTCTGCTGGGCCGCGAGGTGCGGGATGTAATCGGCGAGAGCCGTTTGGGTACCGCGCTTCGTTTGATCGCCGCGCCTGAAGAGAAAGAAGGGAAGCTGACCGATGCGGCCGGCGAACCTGCTGTGATTGTGAAACTAGAGCGGACCTCTTTTGAGGGCGCGAGTGCCATTATTTTAGCTTGCTCGCCAGGAGTTGCCCTTCAAGTGAAAGAATTTGGCACCGCCGGCACCCTTGTGGACCTGAGCTATGCATTGGAGGATGCACCCGGAGCACGGCTGCGCGCTCCGATGGTGGAGCCGCATGATTTCCGCGTGCCTCATGATGCTGTGCAGGTGATAGCGCATCCGGCTTCCATCGCGTTGGCATTGCTGCTGGGGCGGGTTCATCCTGTTTTTCCCATTGAGCGGACTGTTGTGCAGATTTTTGAACCAGCTAGTGAACGCGGGTCAGCGGGCATTGATGAATTGCAGATGCAAACAGTGAACCTGCTCTCTTTCAAGCCACTGCCCCAAGCTGTTTTTGCGACGCAGGTGAGCTATGCAGTGTTGCCGGAATTCGGTGAAGACGCGCCGCTTGCTCTCGATGAGATTGAAAATCGCATTGAGCGCCATCTGGCTACCTTACTGGCAAACGGAAGTGGCGCGCCCGTACCTTCCCTGAGGCTGGCACAAGCGCCGGTTTTTCATGGCTACAGCTTTTCGGTGTGGATGGAGTTTGCGGAACGTCCGAGTTTGGCCGCCTTAGAACAGGTGCTGGACGAATCACCCATCGATATTCGGACAAAAGGGGCGGAACCGCCGAACAACGTGGGTGCGGCCGGGCACAGCGGTGTGGTGGCCGGGTCGATTGTTCCGGATAGAAACAATCCCCGTGCGTTTTGGATTTGGATGGCCGCGGACAATCTGAAGCTCTCGGCTGAGAACGCTTTCCAAGTAGCACAAGAGGTCCTTTGAGAATCACGGTAATGCTGGCGGCGATTTCGCTTGCGGGCTGCGGGTACCATGTGGCGGGCACGACGAATGCACTGCCGAAGAACATTACCACCATCGCGGTTCCCGCATTCGGGAACGTGAGCACGCAATACAAGGTGTCGGATTTGCTTGCCGGCGCGATGACGCGTGAACTGATTTCGCGGACGCGGTATCGCGTGACTTCTAACCCGGATGGTGCAGACGCGGTGCTTTCGGGCGCGGTGGTGAACTTTGTTTCGTACCCCACCATTGTTGACAACAATTCCGGACGGAATACGGCAGTGCAGGTGATTGTGACAGTGTCGGTGACCTTACGGGACAAGGCGGGAGTGGTATTGTTCTCTCGCCCCAATTTTGAAATTCATGAGCGCTATGAAATTTCGATTGACCCGCGCAACTATTTCGATGAGAGCGAGCCGGCGATGCAGCGCTTGAGCCAGGACGTGGCGCGCAGCGTGGTTAGCGCTGTCCTTGAAAAGTTCTGACCATGACTCCGGCGCAGTTTCTCTCTCGGTTGAAGCGGGGCGATATTCCGCCTGCTTCCTTGTTGCTGGGATCTGAATCTTTTGAGCGGCGGCGCTGCCGTGAAGCGCTGATTGCGGCGCATCTGACCGAAGAAGAGCGTGAAGGCGCGATTACTCAATACGATCTGTCGGAAGTGGAGCTTTCCCAGGTGCTGGATGATGCACGGTCACTCTCTTTGTTTGCGGCAAAGCGCGTGATTCTTGCCACCTCGGCGGAAGCTGCGCTGCCGCGAACGGCGAAGTCCGATGAAGACGGGGATGAGTCAGCAGGCGCCGGAGGCGGGGCCGGCCTGAAAGAGTTGGAGGCCTATGTCTCCAGCCCGACCCCGGGGACTGCGATCCTTTTTGAATCTTCCCGCTTCGATTGGGAAGGAGACGACAAGAAGAAGAATGAGCGCGTGAGGAAATTCTTCGCCGCCGTTCCCGATGCGGTGGAATTGCGGCGCTATGCACCGGAAGAAGCGCGAGGGCTTCTGGAGCAATTAGCCCGGCAGGCGAAACTGGCGTTGGGGCCCGGCGTGGCGGACGCTTTATCGGAATCGTTGGGCGGAGATGCGGGGCGGATTGCTGTAGAACTGGAAAAGCTGTCTCTCTTTGCGGGTTCGGGCACGGTCACGCTGGAGCATGTGGCTCAACTGATCCCTGACGCGCGGGAGACGACTATCTTTGTCCTGGTCAGCGCTTTGGGCAAGCGTGATCGAACGCGAAGCCTTGGCATACTGGACACGCTATGCCGCGATGGCGAATATTTGCCCTTGGCGCTTTCATTTCTTTCCGGACAATTCCGGATGGCACTGATTGCGAAAGAGGCAAACCTGAAGACCGCCGGGCAAGTGCAAGGGCACTTTACGAAACAAGGGGTGCCGATGTGGGGTTCCCGAGCGGAACAGGTGACGCAGACGGCGACCAAGTTTACGAAGGCTCAACTGGAGCGAGGGTTGAAACTGATTTTTGCGGCCGACCGGGATTTGCGTAGCGCCCGGCCGGATGATCGGATTGTGATGGAACGGTTTGTGGTGGAACTGACGGCAGCTTAGCGGGACGGGATTTCTATGCACAGGAAAGGCGCGCGCCGAAAAGGTCCGCATGGGGGAAGCGCAGTGTTACGGAAATATCAGGAATGTGAAAACGGTTGCCCTTGGTCTGAACACGCTGCTCTGTACTAATGAAAATGCCGAGTGCTTCGGCATACTATTTAAATAACTAGTGACACAACAATGATTGGAGGCCGCTGTGATGTCGTGTTCCCAGATTTCTCTCCTCTAAGAGGCGGTCTACGTAATCGCAGCCAGGCTTGGTGGATGTCTGCAAATACTGTTCGACGTCGACGAGAGGAGCCGTCGCCATGAGCGGCAAAACCTTTTTAAGCGGAGAGTGCTTTTACTTTCAGGTGCAGGTTGGACTTATACCGCGCGGCGGTATTTTTCTTGATGATGCCCAACTTCGCGGAGCGGTCGATGACGGAGAAGGTCTTCGGGAGCAGGTCTGCGGCACCGGAGGGGTCTTTTGCTGTTAACGCGCGGCGCATGGCGCGAATTTGGTGGCGGAGACGGGACTTGTTCTTGCGGTTCACTTCGGTACGGCGTGCTTCCGTCCGGACGCGTTTGATGGATGAGACGTGATTTGCCATGGTTCTAACAGTTATGTAGTTTAGCACGGCAGGCGGAAGCGATAGAGTTTCGCCCGCCGTGCAGATGCTTTAGAAGTACAGCTTGAGCGCAAATTGCATTTGACGCGGTGTATTCAGCAAGTCGGCGGAGCTGGTGAGCTTGCCGAGACCGGTCGAGCTCTGCAATTGTGTGGAACCGGTTCCGAAACGGACACGGTTGAACACGTTGAATGCTTCGGCCCTGAATTCCATTCGCACCGACTCCCAAATTGGGAAGGTACGGGCGACGGAGACGTTTTCGTTCAGATTCGCGAATTGGCGAACCTTGGGATTGTAACGAGTGGAATTGCCGAACGAATTGTAGGCAGTGTTTTGGCCCTGTTCGGGAAATGGTCCCGTCTTATAAGGTACAAAGAAATTGTCTACCTGCGGATCGAAGTGGTCGCCTTTGAGCGGCGCTCTCCAACCATCGTATGACGTCACATAAGGACGCGCACTGCCTCCGAACAGAGGAAGGCTATAGCTGGTACTCAGGCCGACGGGTTGGCCGCTGGAGTAATAATTCGTAGTGGAAACTCTCCAATTGCCTACAATGTAGCCGGCCACTCCCGAGCTGAGGTAGCTTTTTCCTTTGCCGAAGGGAAGGTCGTAAACCAATCCGATCTTAAAGTTGTGAGTTACGTCAAACTGTCCAATCGATTTTTCCAGCCCTCGATTGTAGAAGTCCTGAGCGCTGCCGCTGCCCCAGTAGCTGTCGGAATCGGTCAGAATCTTGGAAAAGACGTAGGAAGTTTGGAATGTCAGACCTTGGGCATAGCGCTTTTCAAAGCGGAAAATCGCGGCGTGATAGGTAGAGTGGCCGCTGTGGTCACCGCCGCCGCCGTAAGTATCGATGCCGTTGTATTGCGGAAAGGGCCGGAGAGCCTGTTTGACGGTCGCACTGCCTTTCCAGAAAGCATTGAAGCCCGGGTAGGGTTCCTGAATTCCAAATTGATTCGCGAGAGCTGAACCGACGCCGCTATTGAGCACGGCCGTGCTCTGTTCCACCGTTCCGAACGCGGTCAAATATTTGGTGGGTACCTGGTCATAGTTCAGCAGTTGAGTCTGCAGATGCGACCCCATCACGCCATTGTAAGACGCTTCGGCAACCATCGAGCTTCCGATTTGACGCTGAATGGAGAAATTGAAGTTATTGAACTCAGGGGGGCGTGTTGCTTCTTTACCCTGCCACCACGGGATATTGTCGCGATTGGCGAATGAGGGGCTGACAAACGGAGGAATCGGATAGGCCGGGAAACCATTATCGAGAGTAAAAGCGGGCGTAATACCGGCACTCCCCTGGGGCGCGCTATAGGTTTGCGTGAAGCCGCGCTGGTGGGTGGATCCGGTGACGGTGGTGATTGCGCCGTAAGAAAGGGCGTAACCTCCGCGAATGACCGTTTTTTCGTCCTTCGAATAGGCGAAGCTGAGGCGCGGACCGAATGCGTTGAAGAAGGAATCTGCCAGCGAGCGTGAACCTTGACGCCCGGGGCCGGTACCGGCGTAGATGAGAGCACCGGGAATGTTGCCTGCACCCGGATTGGGCGTGGTCGGGGAAAAGTCGCTCCACTTATCATCCAAGCCGGTCGGAGGCAATTGGGTTTCCCAGCGCAAGCCCAGATTCACCACCAGCTTGGGAGTAACGCGCCAATCGTCCTGAATGAAGCCCGCGAAGTAAGGCCACTGCTGACCGATAAAACGTACCGTATCGATGGAACCGGTATCGGCATAGCCTAAAAGAAGTGACGCGATCGGGTTTCCGCCAGCGTTGGTATCGGAACCTCCGGGAACGCCGGTTTCCGCGTAGCTGAATGAGGCGCAGCCCGAGATGCACTGCCTGCCGAGACCGTTGTAATGGCTCAACTGATACATGCCACCCATTTTTAAAGTGTGCTTGCCGCGGATCCAGGTGAAATCGTCGTTGTATGAGTAGATTGTATTTTCAGAGCCGTTATTCGCCCGTCCGCCCCATGAATTGTAGCCGTTCGAAAAATCAAAGTTAACCAGGTTCTGGTTGCAATCCGGAACATTCCCTAAGCAGAATTTGTCTTTCCAGTTCCCGATTCCGGCTTGGATCGGATCGTGAAGTTGCCGCCAATTATTCCCGCCAGCATAGAAGTGATTAAATTTAGTGGGGCCGAAAGTCCAATCCCAGCTAAACCGAACCACATCAGATAGCTGGCGCTGGTCGTTGTAATTACTATAAAGACCGGGCAATGTGGACGGGCCTTCCGGGCCGGGAGTAAAGGTTTCGCGATCATAGCCGTAATATCCGGAGATACGCTGCTTCTCGCTAAAAATATGATCGCCCTTGATGCTGGCTTTGTTTACAGGCTGAACC
The DNA here is from genome assembly GCA_043733425.1 of Terriglobia bacterium. GTDB lineage: Bacteria > Acidobacteriota > Terriglobia > Bryobacterales > Bryobacteraceae > JALYXI01. The sequence continues at coordinate 17,756 of JAYTGM010000267.1, read as the reverse complement.
TGAGAACCGTTGGTGACGAAGTAATTGTTGCTGACGTAAGCGGCGGTTCCGGGCAGAGCGCCATTGTTCGGCTTTAGGACGCCGCTGGTCTGAAACACGCCGAGTGCTTTGACGGCTGCCGGGCTGAAGAGACTCGAAGGAATCTTGTTGTTTGGGAACTGCCTGCGCGTGACGGTACCATCCGCGTTAGTTACCTGAGAGGTAGGGTCGAAAATAGGGATTTGTTTGCCAGCGGAGGTTACCCAGTTGCTGAAATCACCGGTATACATTTCCGGAGTAGGCACGGTGGCGGAGAATCCTGTTGCACCATTTCTGTTACGAAAGCCCTCGTAGGAAAAGAAGAAAAATGTCTTATCTTTGCCCCGGTAGACCTTTGGAATCCAAACCGGCCCGCCAACGGTTGCGCCGAAGTCATTCTGCTTATAAATGGGAGCTTTCTTTTTCAGGGTATTGTCCGCAAAGCGTCCGCCTGAGTTATTAAAAAAGTTGTTCGCGTCAAAGGCGTTATTGCGAAGGAACTCATAAGCCGAACCGTGAAACCCGTTGGTACCGGATTTCGAACTAAAGGTCATAATACCGCCCGCGGCGTGGCCGTACTCTGCCTTGAATCCGTTGGTATCGACAGTGAATTCCGTGATGGCTTCGATAGAGGGCGCATTTGAAGAGACCCAACTGACCTGGAGAGCACGAGTTGTATTTGTTGAGATACCGTCGAGGGAGGTACCGTAGCTCGCCGCTTGGCCGCCTCCAAGAATGAAGCCGTTGTCGCCACCAAGATTCTTCGATTCCGGCGTGAGAATGGCCAGATCGAAGGGACTGCGAACCGCGCCACCCACTACGAGCGGCAAATCATTGATCAATTTGTTCTGGATGGTAACGCTGCTCTTTGCATCTTCGGTGTGAAGAGAAACTGAAGAAGCCTGAACTTCCACCGCCTGGGTTGACGCACCTATCTCCAGGGTGGCGTCGGCGCGTACCGTCGTAGCTGCGCTCAAAGTAAGCGCTCGCTCCTCCGACGGCCGGAAGCCTGCCTTTTCGACACGAATGTCATAGATACCGGCCGCGAGACTGGGAACCGTGTACTCGCCACTCTCGTTGGTGGTCAATGTGCTGGCAACGTTGGTAGCTATGTTGGTAACAGTGACCTTAGCACCTGCGATCACCGCGCCGGAAGCATCACGCACAGCGCCGGTAATAGTGCCACGTTCCGACTGAGAGTAGGCAGAGATAGAAATCGAAAGAAGGCACGCCAGCCAGATGGCGGCGAGCCGAGTACTACGGAACATACGGTGTTCTCCTGAAGTGAGTTCACACTTCTAGGTGTGAGTTTTAAGACTTTAACACTTTCGTCTATCGGTTGCAATCACAACGCCCGCGCTACCGGAGACGTTGAGCCTTGGCTTCGATTTCAACAGACTTGTAGACATCGCGCTTGGAAATACCGCGCTGCCGGGCGATCAATTTCATGGCGTCCATGCGGGACATTCCGTTTTGGACGCAGCTTTCCACGGCATGATCGAGTGGAATGGATTCATCCAGTTCAGGCTTCATCGCCTTTCCAATCAAGATAGTAAATTCACCTCGAATAGCATCGCGGGATGCTAGTTCCGCGCGAATTTCGGAGGCGGTACCCCGCAGGTATTCCTCGTGCAATTTGGTGAGCTCGCGCGCAACCACTACGGGGCGATTGCCGAGTGCGGTTTGAATATCTTCGAGAGCCCCCAGGATGCGGTGGGGAGCCTCGTAAAAAATTGTTGTGGCGGCTTCATTTTTGATGGATTGCAGGCTCTGTATGCGTTGCCCGGATTTTGCAGGCAGAAAGCCTGCAAAGTGAAACTGGTCCGTGGGCAGACCGGAGGCAGCGAGAGCAGTTAACGATGCCGATGCACCGGGCAAGGCCTGGACCAGAATTCCGGCCTCCACGGCAGCACGCACCAGGCGGTAACCAGGATCTGAAATCAGCGGCATTCCCGCATCCGAAACCAGCGCACCCGAACCGCCCTGAAGCAGGCGGCTTACCAGCTCTTTGGCGCGCTCCATCTCATTGTGCTCGTGATAGCTGACCGTAGCCGTGGCGATACCATAATGGTGCAGCAGTTTCTGCGTCTGGCGCGTGTCTTCACAGGCGATCCAGGCAACTTCTTTCAGAATCCGCACGGCTCGGAACGTCATGTCTTCCAGATTGCCGATCGGGGTTGCCACCACATAGAGTGTCGCGGGGCCTTGAGGGGACATGATGCCAGTATTACAGTGCCCGGTACCTGGTGAGTTGTATTTCCTCTTTTGCCAGAACAGATCGGACGAGCGGGGAACAAAGAGCGCGCCATTCTTCCACTCGGCTCTGCTTTAGCCTTGTGTTCGCGTGGGGCAATTCCTGGCCCAAAAACCCCGGGTGGCACATGAGTTCCGTGCTTCCCTCCGGCAAAGCATGCAGAGTGGCGGCGAGACTCTGCGCCGTCATCCGGCCCGTAAGTTGAAAGCCCGTGAAGTGGTCAGTTCTTCTGGCGTTTGCGGCTGCCAGCCTACGGTCGAAACCGGTTAAAGCGAAGCGTATGGCGGCGGAAGTAACCTGGAGGGCACGCGGGGCGGATTCATCACGCGCGAAATCCACAGGCTTACGAACCCACTTGATGGTGTACTCTTCAGAAACGCGGAGCACAGCCTTCAGCACCTGCGGAATGAGGTGCGTGTGCTTGTGAGTGTCCAGATGCGTGGGACGAATTCCAGCTTTGAGTATGGTTTCAAGCTGCTTACGGAAATGCGCCAGCGGATCGATACGGTTCCAGGCAAGGGCTCGAATAAGCGACGGAATATCTTGAGGCAGATCAGGCCCTTGCACCAGAACCAGGTGGCAACCCACGTCAAGCGTAGGCGTACTTTTGGCCAGCTCCACTGCGTGCCGGACAGCCGTCCCGGTGGCCATGAGAGTGGTGGCGGTGAGGATGCCATCGCGATGGCATGCCAAAATTCCTTCGTTTACGTCTCGCGTGAAGCCAAAATCATCGGCATTTACAATCAACCGGCGCTGCACACTTAAAAGAGCGCTAGCTTGATCCGGAGGAACTTTTTGGGATTGGTCCGTATATCTTTCACCAGCAACTGGGCTTCCCGGCTGGCACTATCTAGCGAATCGAATAATTGCGGGTTCACTAGAAGCTGTCCAATGGTTCCCTGCCCCGCGTTTAGCTTTTCGATAGTGGTGTTCAGCTTTCCGGCAATCAGATTGAGCTGCCGGTAAATCTCTTCATCTTTCAAGAGCTTGCCCGCCGTGCCTTTGCCGGCTTGAAGGCCATTGAGCATTTGGTGCACTTCGGCCAAGCTCTGATTTGCCTCGTTGTAAAGAGCGTTGTTATCGTTCAGCAGCTTGCCCACGCTGCCCTGGCCCTTTTGAACTTGCGCCACGATGTTGTCCAGACGCTGAATGGGGCTGCGAAGCTCTTTGTACAGTGTGTCGTCATAGAGCAGCTTGCTTATTGTTCCGTTCGCATTGCGAACGTCTTTTATCAATTGGTCCAGCTCCCGCGCGGTTTCATTCACGCGCGAATAAAGCTCCTCATCTTTGAGGAGTTTGCCGATATTGCCTTTGCCGGCATCGATATCTTTGAGCAAGGCATCCACGCGGCCGGCGACATCTTGAAACTGGGTCAGGATGGTGGACGCCTGCGACACCAACTGAGGAATATCCTGCACATCGGCGCTGCGCAGTTCGCCATCCGGCACCGCATGCTTGGCGCTTTTCCCTTTGGTGATGTTAATGTACTTGTCACCCAGCAAGTTGGACGCACTGATGCCCGCGATGGAATCTTCGGGAATGAGATCTAAAAACTTGCGGCGGAGATCGAGTTGAATCTCAACAGTGCGCCTCGGCTCGCGGGAGCCGGAGAGCTGGATCTTACGGATATTGCCCGCCAGAATACCGTTGAGCCGTACCGCCGAGCCTTCCGCCATACCGGCGGAATCTTCCATGTAGGTGCGCAGCCGGGCGCTGCCTTCAAACAAATGTGCATTACCGGTTAGCAGGAAGATGAGCACTGCCGCGATCGCCATAGACACGATCGCTACGATTCCCACTCGCAACTGCGCCCAGGAAGTTTTTTTAGGGTCGGCCATTCTTTATTCCAGCATGCTCAATTCGGCTTTTTTACAAACTTGCAGATATAAGAATCGTGCTGCTTTTCCAGTTCTTCCTGGCTGCCATCGAAAATCAGTTTCCCCTCTTTCATCACTATAAACTTTGTACGCTTGCGATCTTCCTGCTTTGTGCCGACGAGCTTACCGTCGTCTGGATTGTAACGGAAGTTTGCGACGAGATTGCCATCCTGGTAACGATGGGTAACTACCAGCGCGGAGGTGTTATCCAGGTCGCGCTCCTTGATGATAAGGGTCATGATGGTGTTGGCCGTAATTGGGTCCAGACCAGCGGTGGGCGAATCGTAGAGCAGCAGAGGCGGCTTGGTAACCACAGCACGGGCGATAGCGGCGCGGCGGCGCATGCCACCTGACAGTTCGCTGGGGAAGCGTTTTAGGGTCTGGCCTAACTCCACAAATTCCAAAGCTTCTTTAACTCTAGGGCGTACTTCGCTGGGCGCGCATTTCACCGCGTTTTGATTCAGCAGCGGGTAGGCCACGTTTTGTTCGATGTTCAGGGAATCGAAAAGCGCGCTTTCCTGAAAGAGCATGCCCAGCTTGCCGCGCACATCGAAAAGCTGCTTCTCTGTAAAGTTCGAGATGTCCTGTCCGAACAGGATCACTTTGCCTGACCAGGGCTTGAGAAGGCCCATCGCGGTTTTAAGGAGCACGGTCTTACCGCTTCCGGCGACGCCCAGAATGATACCTGTCTCGCCCTTACCCAGTTCAAAAGACACATCCTGCAATGCGGGGTTATCATCGAACCCCGTGGTGACGTGCTCAAAGCGCAGAGCCGATTCATCCGGCACGCTCATGAAGGTGTCACGCTAACGAAGATGCGGGTCAAGAAGAACGTCAGTACAAAGATGATGACGCTGGCCGCTACCACGGCCTGAGTGGTGGCACGCCCCACACCCTGAGTTCCTCCGGTGGTACGCAGCCCGTAATAGCAACCGATTAATGAGATCACGAAGGAGAAGATGAAGGGCTTCAGCAGCCCTTGCACCACGTCATTCCATTCGAGCGCGCGCCAGGTGCTGCTCCAGTATTCGTGAGTGTCGATGCCGTAAATATAGCGGCCCACAATGAAACCGCCCACCATGCCGATGAAATCCGCAATGACGGTCAGGCAGGGCAGCATGACAGCGATCGCGATCATGCGGGGCGTTACCAGCTTCTGTATCGGGTCCGTGCCCAGCGCGCGCATGGCGTCAATCTGCTCGGTAACTTTCATGGAGCCGAGTTCACTGGCGATGCCCGAGGCGTTGCGGCCCGCGACCACGATGGCCGTGAGCACCGGCCCCAATTCGCGAACAAGAATGATGGAAACTACCTGGCCCGTGCGCCCGGTCTGCCCGTACTGGCCCAAGGCGCGCCCCATTTGAAGAGCCATCACGGCACCGGTAAAGAAGCCGGTCATGATGACGATGGGCACGCTACCGACACCAATGGTATCCATCTGCAGCAGGATATCGTCTGTATAGTGAGGGGTACGCCACAGATTTCTGATGGCGGTGCCAGCAAGTTGAAAAAAATCCTGGATGGCTTGAACAGGCCCTTTGAGTGTGTTCAGCAATCCGCGCCCGTCCTCATGAAGCTAGCAATGTCGATGCTAACATAGCGGCAACGAATGAAAGGACTTACGGACATTCCGGGCATTCGCGTAGGCCACCTTTCAGATTACAAAGCACTGACGGGTTGCACTGTAATTCTTTGCGAAGCGGGCGCGGTAGCAGGCGCCGACATTCGGGGCTCCGCAACAGGCACGGAAGAGTTCGATGTGTTGAACCCGATGCACGTAACGGATAAAATTCACGCCGTTGTGTTCTCAGGGGGCAGTGCTTTTGGCTTGGAAACAGCTTCAGGCGTGCGGCGATACCTGGAACGTAAAGGGGCAGGGTATGCGTTTGGAAAGCACGTAATCCCGATTGTTCCGGCCGCTATTCTATTCGATCTTGGGATTGGCGAGAATCACCGGCACCCCACGCGTGAGATGGGTGAAGCGGCAGCAGCGGCGGCTACCGCGAATTCTGTGGAGGAAGGCTGCGTGGGCGCAGGCACGGGCGCAACAGTCGGAAAGCTGCTGGGCATGGACCACGCGATGAAGAGCGGCATCGGGACGTTCACCGTTACGCTGCCGGGTGGTGCGATGGTTTCGGCATTGGTTGCTGTGAATGCTTTAGGCGATGTGCGCGATCCCGCGAACCGGGCGATTGTGGCGGGCGCGCGCATTTCGCCGGAATCGAAAGAATTCGCCGATACGGAAAAACTGATGCTGAGCGGGAAAGCCGCGCTCCCTACTCATTCGAATACTACACTGGCGGTGATTGCCACCAACGCGAAGCTTTCAAAAGTAGGTGCAACGAAGCTGGCTCAATTTGCGGCACTAGGCATGGCACGAACGATCGCGCCGGTGAATACTTCCGTGGACGGCGACCTAGTGATTGCTCTCTCGCTGGGGAGTTTGGAAGCACAGAGCGACGCGCTGGGCGTCGCCGCGGCAAGTGCATTGTCAGAAGCTATTTTGCGGGCGGTTCGGAGTGCCCGAACGCTTGGCGGAGTGCCTGGCTTAGCCTAGGTTACGGCTTGTAGGCGATGCAATCGATTTCCACTTTGATATCGGCTACAAAGTTACAGACGATCGTGCTTCTGGCTGGCTTTTCATTGCCGAAGAATTCAGCATAAATCGCGTTCATCTTTGCAAAATCCGAACCTTCTTTTAGGAAGACGCTGCATTTCACTACGTCGGCCATGGAAGAGCCCGCCCCTTCAAGGATGGTTTTGATGTTCGTGAGTATCTGGCGGGTTTCCAGTTCCACGTCGCCGCGCTGCTGAGCGACTTGTCCGGAAACGTAGATGAAGCCGCCGGCGCGAACGGCTGGGGAATAGGGCCCGGCTGGAGCAGGCGATCCGGGAGGTGAGAGTCTTTCAATCATGGCTTCTAGTGTCCCTCAGCTTCCAGCATTTTTTCGACTTCGATTGCAGCTTTGCAGCCCGCGCCTGACGCCGTGATGGCCTGGCGGTAGATACGGTCTTCCACATCGCCAGCGTGAAACACGCCATGGACGCTGGTGCGCGCGCCGCCCTTGCCAATGATGTAGCCGTCGCCATCTGTTTCAATTTGGCCGCGGAATACTTTCGTGTTTGGGATGTGGCCGATCGCAACGAAGAATCCGTCTACTTCCTGATCCCACGTGGTGTTTGTGAGCGTGTTGTGCAAACGCACGCCGGTGACGGTGTTCTGGCTGACGTCGTGAATTTCTTCCACAACGGTGCTGGTGAGGAACTTAATTTTCGGGTTGGCGGTGGCACGGTCCAGCATGATTTTGGAGGCGCGGAAGGAATCGCTGCGATGTACAAGCGTGACTTCGGAACCGAAGCGGGTAAGGAAGTTTGCTTCTTCCATGGCGGAATCGCCCCCGCCAATGACCATGATCTTTTTTCCCTTGTAAAAGAAGCCGTCGCAGGTGGCGCAACTGCTCACACCATGACCGATCAGCGCCTGCTCCGATGGCAGCCCGATCCAACGGGCCGAGGCACCGGAGGCGATTATCAGCGTGCGCGTTTCCACCAATTCATCTTCAATTTTCAGCTTGAAAGGCCTTGAAGAAAGGTCCGCTTCCTGCACCGATCCATCCATGAAATAGGCGCCGAAACGTTCAGCCTGCCGCTTCATGCTATCCACCAGTTCTGGACCGTTAATCCCTTCGGGAAAGCCCGGGAAATTTTCAACTTCGGTGGTCCACGAAAGCTGCCCGCCAGCGTCGACGCCTTTGACTACAAGCGGATCGAGACCGGCCCGCGCGGCGTAAATGGCCGCCGTGTTCCCGGCACAGCCGGACCCTATAATGACAACGTTTCTCATTGGCTTATTCTAGATGCTCGCCAGTACGGAAAGCTTCTGCATGGGGTCGGCAATCAGTTTTTCTTGGCAACATGTGCCGCGCGGGATGGGTGCTCCGTGCGGACAGGTGGCGGGGTGGCCAAGGAAAGTGCAGATACGGTCAGTGAGTTCCGGGCTGAGGATGTGCTCAAAGGTGCAGGCATTGCTTTCGATGGCGGCGGGATCGCGGATGGAGAGCACGTCAGTGAAAAGCCGCTCCGCCAGGCGATGGCGCCGGATGACGCTGCGTGCGCGCGCTTCGCCCGCAGGGTTGAACTGAACGTCCCACCCGTTCACTTGTACCAAGCCCATTTGGGCCATGGTGGCTGTGAGTTTGCGATGCTGTGAGGTGGTGAAGTGCGTCGCTTCCAAATGCGCGGCCTCACCCTCTTCGCGATGTTCGCGCTGCACCCAGAGCTGTTCCAGCACTTCATCGAAGTTCTGGTTTTCTTCCGCGGAGAAGTGTTTGGGAGTGATGATGCGGCCGTGTTCCAGATTGAGACGGCGGTCGGCGCGGCGGCCGACATGATCATCGTGCGTGACCATGAGGATGGTACGACCTTGCGCATGGAGACCGGACAAAATATTCATTACTTTGGTCTGATTTTCGGCATCCAGGTTGCCGGTGGGTTCGTCGGCCAGAATAATTTTGGGGTCGTTCACCAAGGCTCGCGCGATGGCGACACGCTGCTGCTCTCCGCCCGAAAGCTGGCTGGGCAGGTGATGAGCGCGCGTAGCTAGGCCGACTTGCTCAAGCGCTGCACCCGCTTCCTCTTTATCGGGCATGCTGTGGAAATATTGAGCCAGCATCACGTTTTCCAGGGCGTTCAAATGCGGAATGAGGTGGAATTGCTGAAAAACGAAGCCAACCGTTTCACAACGGAAGCGGGCAAGTTGCGAGCGGTTCAGCGTGGAAGTATCGGTATTGCCGATTTGAACGATGCCGCTTGAAGCTTGATCGAGGCAGCCAAGAATGTTCAGCAGGGTGGTTTTGCCGGAGCCGGAAGGGCCCATGATAGCGATCCATTCGCCAGCATTGGCGGTGAGATTGACGGAATCGAGAGCGCATACCTGCTTTCCGCCTTCGCCCTGGTAAACCTTCGACACATTTTCAAGTTGCAGGAAAGGCTTGTTCATTCGCCCCTCAGAATGCGTGCGGGCTCAATCCGCCAAATGCTGGCGCCAGCGAGCGCGGTGGCGACAAGCGCCACAGCGAGCGTGATGGCCGCGGCAAGAAGAAGAACAGGAAGTTCCAGGCGAACCTGGAACGGGGCAGCGAAAACGCTACGGCCGATCCAACCCGCAAGCACGATCCCCGCGGCATAACCAGCCAAGGCGGAGGCGAGCGCAAGCACCACGGTTTCGGTAACAAATAGAGATGCAATTTTCCGTTCCGCCGCGCCGATGGCTTTCAGAATGCCAATTTCGCGGCTGCGCTCCATCACAAGCTCACTGAAATTGCTGGTCACGGACATTGTGGTGATGACCAGAATGAGAGCCAGCAACAGGAACAATACCACGCGAATTTTGCGGACAACGCCAGTTTCCGTTTCAGCAACCGCTTGTACAACGCGAACGTTTACGCCAGGATACGCGCTTTGCAATTTCGCGCGGATCTGTTCCAGGCGCTCGCCTGGGGCGCGGACTTCTATCAGGCTTGCGGCATTCGCCGTTCCCGCCAGCTTAGCTACCGTTTCGAACGGCAGGAATAGCTCGTTATCCTCAGCGGCTCCAGTGGAAACGATACCGGTGATATGGCAAGCTGCATTTTCGAGAGGGGCTTCGGAGCCCACATGAAGCTTGAACCGCTGCGCCAGATTGATTCCGGCGAGACAGCCTTCCCGCGAACCTTCCACGTGCCAATACTGTGTAAGTTCTTGAGCGGCCTTCAGGTCTACCCCCGCCAGCGATACCGGCTGCCCGGAAAGCTTACCTGTCGAAAACAAAAACGGTGCGGCCACGGCTCCAGCGTTTCTGGCAAACTCGACGGCGCTGAGCGGGACCATGCTGGCGGAGGTCACAAGTAAATTGGCACCGTAGGAGGAAAATTCAGAACGGACGCGGCGTTCGACATCGGAATAAATGCTGAACAGTGCCGTGGCAAGCGCAGCGGCTACCGCCAAAGCAGAGAAGGCGAGCAGCAACCTTCTAGCGCGCAGTTTCATGGCATTGCGGACAAAAATCCAGTACATCAGAGACGCTCCCGGAGTGCGGTGGCCGGGGCGCGGAGAAGCGACTTCCGCAAAGGCGGGTATGCGCCAGCCAGAGCAACAGCCATCGCCAGAAAAATGGAAAGCGGCGCGAGGACCGGAGGAATTTCTATCCCTGTCCGAAAAACTGAGTTGCCGACCCAGTGAGCCATCTGAAGACCAGCCAGGACGCCAATCACGCCGCCTACTAAACCTTCGACCGCGATTTCAGCGCCGAACAGGGAAGCGATCATTCGGTCCGTCGCCCCTGTTGCCTGCATGATGGCGATTTCTCCCCGGCGTTCCAGCATGGTGGTTGCGACGACGCTCCACACCGTGAGGGCGGCCGCGGCCAGAGCGGCCAGCGCGATCAGCAGCATGAGACCACTGATTTTAGAAAGTACACGGCCTTCACTATCGGCGACGCGCCAAACGGGACGCGCGGTGGACATGGGCAGCACTTCCTCAATCTGATGAGTAATAGAACGGACGTAATTCGTGCAATTCCAGCGCTCCAGCTCCTGTGAAGTCATCCGGGCAGGATCTTTACGCGCAAACTCGTCTTCCGGCTTGGTGAGAGCGGCAACCTGGAGAGCGTCCACATCGCCAGGGTGGCCGGTGAGCCGCTGAAGGTCGGCCAGTTCCGTAAGAATTTGATCGTCTTCGTCAGCACCAGTACGGAGGATGCCGGTGACCCGGAACGACTCGCCAAAGAGAGTAACGGCGGAACCAGGCTTCAGATTGAGACGCGCGGCCACGCTCCCGCCGACTAGACATTCATTCGGCTTCTTGATCCAGTGCCCATCCACTCGCCAGGAAGGATTAACCGCAAGTGCGCCGGTGCGCAGAACACGCCCATCCGGGGTGCGGTACTGGCGGTCAAACCAGACGCCCCTGACAGGGACCGGCGAGCCGCCAACCTGCGCGATTTCCGTTAAAGACGGCATGAAACCCGTGAGGTTCAGTTGCCAAAAAATGGTCTTGAGCTTCGGGATTTGGGCTTCCGGCAGGAAAGCGCCCGCAGTCTTAGGGGTGACCATGATATTCGCGCCCAGCGAGCGCAATTCCAGGTTCATTTTGTCGCCAATATCGAGCATGACGCCCAGCATGGCCGTCGCGATTGCCGTACCCATGGCGATAGCTAGCACCGTCATGGCTTTCCTTCGCGGGGAACGCCGCAAACTTTCTGCCACAAAGCGGAAAAACATTAGCTGGCGGTGCGGAAGTACCGCGATCCCTTAAACAGCTTGTCGGCTGGGATGACCAGGTCGGCACCTTCCACGCTGGAGGGAAGCGGGATGGGGTTGCAGCCGCCTCGCACGCCAATGGTAGGGATGAAAATTGCTGAAGCGCAGTTGCGGCAAACGACATTCGGGCCTTTCTGGAAGTAGCCCTTGTTGCCGCAGATCTCGCAAGCATCGAAGGCGGTGGCCAGGGTTTTGTCCGGACGCTGGATCACGATGATGCGGACAGTGGCACCGTCCGATTCGGCCGAGAAGCGATGTAAGTTGCCGTCGCTTACCGAGGAAACCGGGATTTTCACGATGCCGCCCGTGACTGTTACCGGGGTGGCGGCAGAGAGTTCGGTGGTGGATTTCGCATAGATGAATTCCGCGGTAATCATCAACATGAAAAGCCCGGAAGCGGTACAACTGCCGATCATCCAGAGGCGTTCGCGGCGTGCCGACCAACGCGCTTTGCGAAGCGCCGCACCTTCCAGCCGATCGGTTGCTGGCTGCGCGCGGCCGCGCCATTCCAGGAGAAGCATGGCACCGGCCAAGGCAAGAATCGCAATAAAAAAGAACACCTCGTCGCGCACAATGGGGCCGATGAGCGCCATTTCAGCCGCGCTGGAGGGGAGGATCTGGCCCTCGCTGAGCTCATGAAGGCCGGTGATGGTGAGTTGGAAGACCACCACCATCAGGATAACCGTGGTGATTCTGAAGAATGACCGCAGATTCACGCGGATGGTGCCGCGCACGAAGCTTACGCCAAACAATACCGCCAGGCTCAAACCGAGAATTATGCCCACGGCTTCAAGGATGCCCGAAGTATCCAGGCGGACCGCGGCAAGAAGCAGCACGGTTTCCACGCCTTCCCGAAAGATCATGAGGAAGACGAAAGCGAAAACGCTCCACCCGGAGCCGGAGTCAGGCGCATCCGGGCCGCCACCGCTCAATTTGCGTTCGATTTCGCCCTTCATACCTTTAGCGTTCCGGTTCATCCAGATGACCATGCTCAGCACAAAAACCGCGCTGACCAGGAGCGTCCAACCGCCATAGGCTTCTTCGGTGACCTGGAAGCGCGTGAAAACCCAAGCCAGGATGCAACTTGCGGCCACACCCGCGGTGATGGCGTGGTAAACCATGGGAAGCAAACGTTCCCTCCCGGTTTTTTTCAGGTAGGCGATTGCAATAGCAATGACTAGTGCGGCTTCGACGCCTTCGCGGAGCGCAATGATGAAGGTTTGGAGCATAAATTCAGCGACAATTCCAGTATACGACCATTTAGGTCCGAGATCGAGTACCCAGGCGGATCAAGTTAGTAATGGGTGCGAATTTCGCAAATGGGAGTATAGTATCCCTTCATTCAAGGTAAGCAGTACGAGGCGACTAATGAGCAGAATTGGATTGATTTCCCTTGGTTTGGGGTGTGTGGTTGTGCTGTTAGGAGTTATTTCTGCTGCCGGGCAGGCGATTCCGGGGAAATTTTACGAGTACTATCCTGTTGCGCGGACAGGCTCGACATTCACCAGCCTCGGTTCCGGACCATCCATCGCCGAAGATCGGCGGGTTGCATTTCAGGGAACCGCCAGCAACGGAACCGGATTATGGATCGGCTCGGGCGCGAGTACTGTAACCAATTTCAACGCCGGGCTTACGAATTCTTCCAGCGATTTTTACGGCACTTCGGTTCAAGCGAACCGCAGTGGGCTGGTGGTGAGCCAGGACCGCATCACTAGCACCACGCCGGCGACGACCAGCATACGGATCTTCAACAGCTCTTTCAGCGACACGTTCACGTACGCGGGCCGCAGCGGTCCTTCCCGCACCTATGATGCCGTCTTCGCCAATTCAGCGGTGAACGTGAATGGCGACGTAGTTTTTACGGCCTTTCACCCACTCCCCAGAAATTTCTCGTGCTCGTGCCGAACGGAGGGGCAGCCGTCGAGGTGCCCATTGTCTCCGGAAATCCCAAGCCGATGATTGCAGACAACGGAACAGTCGTTATCCAGGTAGGCGGCTCCGAGAGCCAATCCAACCAGCAGATTCGGGCATACCCTTCCGGGCTGGGAACTCCGGTAATTCTTGCGGATACGAGCGGCCACTGGCTTTCTCTGGACAATGACCCGGGCATCAGCAGAGATGGACGCATTATTGCCTTTCAGGGCAACATCGATGCCGTCGGCGGAAACTCGCTAGGCACCACGGGAGGGCCTGGGATATTTGTGGCCGTGGACGAGAACAACAACGGCTCGTTCAACAAGATTATGCGTCTTACCGGAGGCAAAGTAGAAAATGTGCCCGCCGATAAGACAGCAAAAATCGGCAATCTCGATGGAATCTGCGACCCAGGTGAAAATTGCCTGACGGCGGCGGAACTCGGCTACGATATTGCCGGTCAACCGATTACTTTCGCCTCGTACGCAGCCGATAGCCGCGTGGGGGTCGCTAACGTGGATTTCGGAGCCTCGGGAATTGACGATGATACCTTCGTGGTGTCTTTTGTGGCAACGCCAACCGCGGCGAGCCGAGCGAATCCGCAGATCTTCTCTTTCCCTCTTCTATTTTCCGCGCAGCAAGGCTTATGGACCATTCGCGTTGACGTCCAACGCATGCTCTCCGGATCTCTGGCACGCGTTTACCACCCGACTACGCCCATACCCGTCGTCCAGATTGGCGACAAGCTGGGCCTTGACACAATCACGGGCCTGGGGGTTTACGATCCGATTGCGAACGCCGGGTACGATGAAGCCGGCACGATCCGGACCATGCGACGCGGGGATCACCGGGTTGCGTTTTGGGCAAGTACCAATAATGGGCAAGCGATTTACCGCGCCAACCACCTTGATTCCGATCAAGACGGGTTGCTGGATCATTGGGAGACGACCGGTATCGACATGGATCAGGATGGGATTGTCGACCTGAATCTTGCCGCTTGGGGAGCTGATCCGTTCCATCGGGATCTGTTTCTTCAGGTAGATACGGCCGTGGGGTTTAAATACCAGCCGCAGCCAGGTGTTTTCTCGTCGGATATTGCAGGCACGCTTAGCTATTTCGAGAACAACTTCCAGAGTGCGGAGGCGCTGACCGGGCCACTCTATGGCGCGACGCTTGATGGTTCCGTGCCCACATCAATTCTCCAGGGCATTTTTACCCATGTCGACGCGGGACCGAATAACGATCTGCTTGGCTTCCCTTTATCTCTCAATTTAGGTGCGGCTGTGGCTCGGGGCGGGAACGCAGTTTCCATGCCGGGAAGCCCGGGGACCGCTCCAGACTTGATCTACTATGGCCTCTCCGGTTCCATCAGCATTCCGGACGTGAATGCCCTGGCCTTTGAAGATGTGAAACGATCCAATTTTGGAAATTTTGACAAGAACGCCCGGGAATTGGCTTTTCACTACATGGTGCTGGCTCCGTATCAAGACCTAAAGCCAAATGTGACACTCGGACTGGGGAACCCGGCGAGCCCGTTTATCGGGGCCTTGGTTCCCAGCCAAATTCCCTTAGCCATTGAGACATCCGGAACATTGCCCGCGAGAATTGGCAGTGGAGACGTCCTGATGATCACCACTGGACCAAGTGCAGGCTTTACGGGACAGGTTACCGGCTTTGCAACGAACCTCACGAATGGCAACAGGGTTATCTACTTGGACTCAAGCCTAACTACCGCGGCCAACGCGGGCGATAACTTCGTATTTTTCGATGGAAGCACCGGCCTTGCGGAAGTTGCATTCGCCCATCAACCGGATTTCAACTCGCTCCCTGGAAACGACGTGATTGTCTCACTGAAAACGATGCCTCTGGCGGCAGACGGGGTATACGGATCCAGTTGCGACCAGTGGCAAACGATTATGCACGAACTGGGGCATACTCTGGGCTTGCGCCACGGCGGGACGGATCACATGACAAGCTCAACTGCTAAAGGAACGGCTTATAAGAGCATGAGGAGTTACAGCTGGCAACTGAATTGTAACCAGCCCTATCAAGTAGTAGGATATTCGCATTTAGGCGACACCACCTTCGATGACTTTGCAAATCTTCGGATGGATATGTCGAACGTGATGTTCAATGTCGGTAACAGTTTAGGTTTAGACCTCGGTTCCGGCAGTTTTGGGGACTATATTCAGCAAAACCCTGAACCGAACTATTCCCTTCATGTGGCGCACAGCGGGCCGCTGGATGTTGTTAATCCCTCGGTTCAAATCAATTCCCCGTCCGGGGGAGTTGGAGTAAGCGGCAGTGTGACCGTAACCGTCACGGCCACCGACAATACGGCTATCGAAAGGGTCACCGTTATTTTCGACGCAAATGGCAACGGCGCCATTTACACTGGTGAAGCGGTGACGGCGAGTTCCCTCGGGTCCAATATGTATCGCGCAGTTTTGCCCGCGGTCTCCGGACCAGCGGGTACGCGAGCCATTCGGGCAATTGCCTACGACACCACTGCCAACTTTGCTTCTACCTCCATTAATGTGACAGTCGGCGGCTCCACAACTGTGCCGAATGTGGTGGGCCAAAGCCAAGTCGCGGCCAGCAACGCGATCACCAGCGCGGGGCTGGTGGTAGGAACCGTCACCAGTGCTGCCAGCAACACCGTAGCATCGGGAACTGTTATCAGCGAGACACCCGGGGCGGGGACGGCAGTCAGTTCAGGATCGGCTGTAAATCTAGTGGTCTCAACGGGTTCAACATGCTCTTATGTGCTCTTCCCCGTGAATCAGTCGTTTGGCGCGGCTGGCGGCAGCGGCGCAGCTTCGGTAACGGTACCGGCGGGCTGCCCCTGGACGGCGGTTGCAAGCGCCGCATGGGTTACCACTACTCCCCCAGGTACGGGGACCGGCAATGGCAGCATTAGTTTCTCGATCGCGGCAAATCCGGGATTGGGGCGAGTGGCCAGCGTAGTAATCGGCGGTCAAAGCGTCACAATCACACAGGCCGGGACTTTAGCACCGTTTAACATTGGATACTTTCAACCGAGCGGCCCCACCTGGGTCCTTGATTCCAATGGGAATGGAGTCTACGACGCGGCTGACAAGCTGTTTGCTTTTGCCGGGCAACCGGGAGCGGTTGCTGTAACGGGCGATTGGAATGGCGACGGCAAAACCAAAGTCGGCTTTTATTTGAATGGCTTCTGGATTCGGGATTATAACGGCAACGGCGTCTACGATGGCACCGGGCCGGGCGGCGACAAGTTCTACGCGTTCGGCGGCGCCAGTGCGGCGTACGTACCGGTGGTGGGAGATTGGAACGGGGACGGCAAGACGAAGATTGGCTTCTACAACAATGGATCGTGGGCTCTGGACACAAACGGCAACGGAACCTTCGATGGCGCCGGCCCAGGGCAGGACAACTTTTACGGGTTCGGCGGTAATGGCGCCGGCGAAGTTCCGCTTCTGGGGGACTGGAATGGCGATCACCGCACCAAAGTCGGATTTTTCTACCAAGGGAAGTGGGCTATGGATTATGACGGCAATGGCACCTTTACGGCCGCCGACAAATATTACACGGCTTTCCCTTATGCGCCGGACGACAAGCCGGTCACCGGCGATTGGACCGGGGACGGCAAGACTAAGATCGGCATCTTCCGTGGAGGTTTCTGGATTCTGGATAATAACGGAAACGGAACCTACGACGGAGTTGGCGCGCGCCAGGATAAGTTCTACGGCTTTGGCGGGAACACGGGAGAAATTCCATTAGTCGCGGATTGGAACGGCTCCGGAACCAGCAAGATTGGCCTGTACATCAATGGCTTTTGGGTGCTGGATTATAACGGCAATGAAAGCTATGACGGCACTGGCCCGGGGGCGGACCGCTTCATCGCTTATGGAGGCCAGGCTGGAAACCAGCCGATTATTGGGCGTTGGTAGCGCGCCTCAGATTCAGCGCCGAACGCTTTAGCAGCGGTTGAAGCTCTTACCAACCGCGCGAGTTCAATACTGATTCCGTTCTTAATCCAGCGTGCCGGGTCCGATCGATGCCGCAGGCGACGAACTCGAATTCTTCGGTGGCATGCGCGTTGGTGGCTGAAAGATCCAGCCGGTCAGGGCTGGAATTAATTTCGACGAAGCAGCCGTTTTTTCGGGCGTATTGCAGCACTCGTTCGGCATATATCTGATAACCCGGCCGCTTCAGAAGCAAGCGGCCGGTTGCGTGGCCCAGAATTGTGAAGTAGCGATTATCCATGGCGCGCAGGATCCCGTTCCATTTGCCGCGTTTTGTCCATGGCGAATTTCGAGTGGATGGAGCAAACGGGGTAATCGAGTTCTTTCAACAGAATATCCGGATAATCCAGCGATCCGTTCTCAAAAACATCCGCTTCCGCGGACTTCA
>JAYTGM010000266.1:0-1816 GCA_043733425.1 Terriglobia bacterium | reverse complement strand
TTTTTAATCTGGGAGCAGGCTTTCGCCGCCCACGAGAAACGAATCTACGCCACGGGCGGCTTTGCGCCCTTCCGCGATTGCCCAGACCACTAGCGATTGGCCTCGCCGCATGTCGCCAGCCGCGAAAACGCCCTCAACGCTGGACATGTAGTTCTCGTCTGCTTCCACATTGCCGCGCGGGTCTAATTTCACGCCCAGCTTTTCGATAAGACCTGGCTTGGATGGCCCCGTGAAGCCCATGGCCAGCAATACCAGGTCGGCATCGATTGTGAACTCGGTTCCGGCGAGCTTTTCGAACTTCGGTGGAGGCCCCACGCGGACACCGTGCAACTGTTTCAAGTTGCCTTCGCCATCGCCGGTCAAATGGGTTGTGGCGATGCCCCAATCCCGAATGCCGCCCTCTTCATGAGCTCCTTCGGTACGAAGTTGCATCGGCCATAGTGGCCATGGCGTGGACGCGGCGCGTCTATCGGGCGGCTTAGGCATCAACTCAAACTGATGGACGGACCGTGCACCATGCCTGTGGCAGGTACCCAGGCAATCCGCGCCAGTATCGCCCCCGCCGATAATCACAACGTGTTTGCCCGCGGCTGAGAGCTGGTCTGTCACGGTATCGCCTTCGTTCGAGCGGTTCTGCTGAGGCAGGAAGTCCATCGCATAGTGAACGCCTTTTAGCTCGCGTCCAGGCACGTCCAGATTTCGCGGATTTTGCGCTCCGCCGGCAAGCAGAACGGCATCGAATTCGTCCTGGAGCTTCGACACGTCAACCTCGCCGCCGACGTTCTGGTTCGGCAGAAATTCCACGCCTTCGGCTTCCATTTGCTTCAGGCGGCGATCTAGAATGTGCTTCTCCATCTTGAAATTCGGGATGCCGTACCGCAGCAGCCCGCCGATGCGATCGTCCTTTTCAAACACCGTCACCCAGTGGCCCGCACGGCAGAGTTGTTGCGCTGCAGCCAGCCCGGCAGGCCCTGAGCCGATGATGGCGATGCGTTTGCCTGTCCGGTTCTCAGGCGGCTCCGGCACCACCCAGCCCGCTTCCCAGGCATGCTCAATGATGGATTTTTCAATCTGCTTGATGGTGACAGGCGTTTCATTTATACCCAGAACGCAGGCCGCTTCGCAGGGGGCGGGGCAGATGCGTCCCGTAAATTCCGGGAAATTGTTCGTGGCGTGCAGACGGCGAATCGCCTCCTGCCACTGGTTCCGGTAGACAAGATCGTTCCAATCCGGAATGATGTTGTTCACCGGGCAGCCCTTATGGCAAAACGGAATGCCGCAATCCATGCAGCGCGCGCCTTGCGTTCGCAGATGGTCGTCAGGGAAGGCGGTGTAGATCTCGAACCAGTCTTTCACCCGCTCGGCAGGCGGGCGGCGCGCCGGAAGTTCGCGCGCGTAATCTTTGAATCCGGTCGGCTTACCCATTTACCGCCACCTCCGCTCTTTGCGCCATGCTGACAGGAATCCTTTGAGTTTTTGCAAGGACGCGCTTGTACTCGTGAGGGAACACCTTCACGAACTTCGAAAGCAGACTGAGCCACTGATCCAGCACGCGTTTCGCGGCCGGGCTGCCGGTAGCTTCGTAATGCTTCGTGATCCAAAACCGGAGCGTATTCTGATCTTCGGGATCGAAGATTTGTTCTAGCGCGACGCTGGCCTGATTACATCCGCTGGCTGAAAATTCACCGGATTCATCCAGTACATAGGCTATGCCGCCGGACATCCCAGCGGCAAAATTCCGCCCGGTCTTGCCCAGCACGATCACCAAGCCCCCGGTCATATATTCGCAGCCATGATCGCCCAAGCCCTCCACCAC
>JAYTGM010000265.1:0-5373 GCA_043733425.1 Terriglobia bacterium | reverse complement strand
GAGATCTTTATGAACACACTAAAACGAACAGTAATGCTCGCAGCCACTTTGAGTTGTTGCTCCCTATTTGCAGCCGACGCGGTAAAACGCCTGGATTCGGCAGCTATCGTATTGAAAGAAATGTTGGGTGCGGAGGATAAGGGCGTCCCCAAGGATCTTGTCCAGCAGGCTCAGTGCGTGGTGGTCATACCCAACCTGAAAAAAGCGGGCTTTATTGTGGGCGGTAAATATGGAAAGGGCTTCGCAGCTTGCCGGAAAGCCGGTGACACTGGCTGGACCGGACCTGCGGCTGTGAGAATCGAGGGCGGCAGCTTTGGGCTTCAGATTGGAGCTTCCGAGACCGACGTGATTTTGATTGTGAAGAACAAGAGCGGCGTTGAAAAGCTGCTGCAAGACAAATTCACTCTCGGTGCCGGAGCTGAAGCGACCGCTGGACCGGTAGGACGAGATCTTACCGCCCAGACTGATCTTCAAATGCGCGCGGAGATTCTTTCGTATTCGCGATCGCGCGGCGTTTTTGCGGGGCTGACCTTGACAGGCGCAACGCTACGCCCTGATAAAGACGATAATGCCGAGATCTACGGGCACCCGATAACCAACAAAGAAATCTTGAATGGTTCCGTTATGGCTCCTGCTTCTGCGGCCAGTTTCGAATCGGCGCTCCGCACCTACTCAGTGGCTAAGCAGTAACTTCAAAACGCGTAGTTGGGCCGCCGTTATACGGGGCCCATTCGTTCGTATCCACTTCCAGCCAACCTTGCTGCGGCAACGCATCCACAGGTAAGGATTTATGCCAAAACGAAGCGTTAAACCGCAGTGAGATATCGCGATTTTTTTGGACCTGCTTCAGCGGTACCTGTAGTTCCAGTATTTCAGAGAACGAGCTTTGGATTGCGAAAGGGGCTTCAATGACGCTTAAATGTCCTTTTTCCAGGTGAAGCATAACCGATTCTTCACCCACGCCGTTCGGGCGGAAAGAGAATCGGCAATCCAATGAGCTGATCAAGTCTGCTGCATCTTCCCTAAAATCGACTCGAAGATAGAGGTTGTCTTCATCGTACCCATAGTGAAGGTCTTTTACAAGAAAGCGCTTGCCGTGCATGGAGCCGGAACGCTGTTCCACATAGTACACGCCTGCCCCTATCCATTCGAAGTAGCTGCTGATTTTCCCATCGACCGTTGCTCTTACCAGGCCCGTTGGCTCTGTTTTCAGTTCGGGCGTCACAACCTTTAATATTGGCCGTGAGAGTTCCTCAGGCGGCATTCTGCCCAAAGCTCTGTAAACATTTGCAATGTGCGAGCGGAATAGTTCATCGAATTCCGGACGGGTAGCGGATTCATGTTCCGGCCCATACCACCAGCACCAATCGCTTCCTTCCGCAATCATGAGTTCTTCCCACGCCAGCTTTCGATTCTCTTCAGAGACGCCCTGTGCCTGATCGTAAGTTTCACGCGCGGCCAACAAGAAGTTCCACGCCCGATTATCCTCCTCGGCTCCAATCCAGATGTCGAAATTCGCATTGATCCATGACCCTGGAAAGATATGTGTCAAGGGCTCCGGTTGTACGCGCTGGAAAGCTTCTACCACCGTGACCGATTCCATCTGCGGGTCCTCTGTGATGGCTTGATAAAGTTCGCGAAAAAATGGCCGCCCGCCCCGGTCGTAATATTCCCAGGCATTTTCGCCATCCAGAATCACCGGAACCAAAGCATCGCGGCCGGAAGCGAGAAAGCCCGCACAGTTTTCGCGAATTCGGTTAAGAAAGTCACCCGCGGCTTCGCGCGCGCCCATACCTGAATAAACGAAGCCAATCAGATCACTCAGCAGATGATCGCGAAACAGAACCTGCATGGAATGTCCAGCTTGATTCCATTTCCATGGTCTATACGTTTCTTCCACGCCGGCATTACGGCCCAAAGTTCTAGAGAGAACGCCATTATCGGTTGCGGCCCACGTAAACCCGCATTCGGCAGCTATGTGGAACACCTCATCTGAAACAGACCCCTCACTGGGCCAGAGCCCCGCCGGCGCCACCCCGAACACCCGCTCGATGTATTCGCGAGACATCATCAATTGCTTGCGTGCGTCGTCCGGATAGCTGAATCGCTTTGGCAGGCGAACATGCGGATGCGCAATTGCAGCAATGTTCGAATCGCACAAGAGCGGCAGAATGGGGTGATAGAAAGGAGTTGTGGAAATTTCGATTTGCCCCGAGGCTGCCAGCCTTTTATAAGTTGGGATAACCTGGCCTACAATCTCCCTCTGCTTTCGGCCCATCAGAGCCTGATCTTCCGTGGTGTAATCGCGGCCCTTCGCAATCAGTGCCCGGACTTCGGGATCGTTGTCCTGGAAGTATTCATCGAACCAGGCAAGTTGCGATAGCATCTGCAAATCGCGCATGTCCTGGGGTGGAGTTGACGGCACCACGGTTTTCTGCCCATAACGCTCATAAAGTTCCCCATAGCGCGGATAGCGATAGATCATGCGCCCGGGATGAGCGTGAAATGAATGGTGCAGCAGGAACTGGCGGTCCTGTTCTGTGAGAGTCTCCGCCGATTTCAAGGCCAAAGCCAGAAACGGGTCCCGCGCCTCGCCGGACGCGTATTCCTCCACCTGAACCATCATGGAAGGCACCAGGTTGAACGTTTGCCGGATTTCCGGGAACTCGTCCAGAATCTTAACCATGCCGTAGTAGTCTTTCAGCGCGTGCATGCGCGTCCACGGCAGTTTGTATTCGCCGGAAATCAGATCTTTATAAAACGGCTGATGCATGTGCCACAAAAAGCACAGATGTATTTTCGCCATTACCGGAACATGCTCCGTACCGGCACGGGACGCGGAGAGTGCTCGCCCTTAATGGCCGCCCAGAGTATCTCGTTCAAATCATCGTCGTTATTCCGGTCTTCTTCTTCGAAATTCATTTTGCGTGAGAGTGCCGCGGTTGCCGAATGCTCCGGGTTGCGGTCCGTCAAGGGAACATTTGCGGGCAATGCTGTATATGGGGTGGTGACCGCGCTGCCAAAAGCTGCTGTCATGGGCACCGCACCGGCATCGAAATGGGTCATGGGCCGGATGCCTAAAATCATCTCGATCGTTCGCAACATGGAAGTGGTGTTGTACATCGTGCTGTCCACTTTCGCCCGGCGTGTGTAGGGGCTCAATACAAAAGCCGGGGACCGGTGCGAATCCACATGATCCGCGCCATTCTGCGCATCGTCTTCCAGAACGAAGATCGCGGTATCGGCCCAAAACTTCGATTTAGAAACCGATTCCACCAACAACCCAAGCGCATAATCGTTATCGGCCAAACTGGATAAAGGGGCAATCTTGCCGGCCGACGTTCCCGAAGTGTGGTCGTTACCCAAACGCATCAGCATCAACTGTGGCATCTCGCCTTTCTGTTCAAATTGCGCCAGGTCTTGCTGGAATACTTTCACCCGCTCCACATCGGAGTATTCCAGATCGAAAGCCCGGTACCGCAAATTCGTAACCGGCGAGAGCACGGGGTCGCGTACGGATTCAATCTGCACGCCGTCCTGCGCGGCCTGTTTCAGGTTGGTGGCGAAGTAGCCGTAATTTCGCATTGTGATTCCGCGCTGCCTGGCATTGGTCCAAAGATAATTAGCCGGCGGAAGCGCCGCGGGTTCGCCACCTTCGTAATCGTATTTCTTTCGGCGGCCGGCGTAACTATTAGGCCAAAACTTCTGCACATAATCGCTCGCGATGGCGGCTGTGGTCCAGTTGTGACCATCCGCGGAGACATCAGCGGATACATAAAAGTTGTCGAATAAAACGAAATCGCGCGCTAGCTTGTGATGGTTCGGCGTATACTTCTCGCCGAAAAGCACCAGGGAGGGATCGCCATTTCCTTCTTTCATATCGCCCAGCATCTGGTCGTAGGAACGATTTTCTTTCACCACATAGATCACATGCTTGATGCGCGAAAGTACTGCTGGCGCTGGCTCATCCAGCTTCACATCCCGGTATGGTGAATTCGCGATCACGGATCTTGTGTAGCCCGCCAGAGCGACCTGGTCAAACGGATCGATAAACGAAACGGTGCCTCGCTGAATTGTTCCCACGTATTGATCGGACCGAACCCCCAGATGCAGCGGCTCCGGACGGTTAAGCGGCCCGGGTCCCTTGGGGTTTGGATAGGATCGCAGGCCCTTCCCATTCGCAATCAAGAGCCGGCCATCTTTCAGGCCGCGAACCGCGGTGGGGTACCAGCCTGTCGGTATAAAACCCGCGACGCGCGTGCGGTCTTCCGAAAGGTCTGCAACGGCTACGGCGTTCGCGTCTGAACATGCAATGTAAAGCTGCTTCAAATCAGCACTCAACCCGAGCGCGGTTGGCGTCATGCCCAGCGGTTCACGAGGCGTGAGCGAAACATTTATGGTTTCAAGCGGCGTTAAAGAAGCGCCTTCCCCCACACCGATGCTGTACACGTTATTTGTATTGGCCGCAGCCACAAACAAGCGCCCCAGCCAGGTTTTGCCACTATCCTGACTCACATTCGCGCCCGGCCGCAGCAGCATGTCGGTGGGGTGTGCGCCCACTCTCAGGGTAGCCATGGGCGCATTATCGGACGCTTGAAACTGGCTGAGCGTGCCGTCTGCCCAATTGCTCACCAGATAGGTTTTACCGTCCGGCAGGAAGAGAATGCGGTAGGGCCGGCGGCCGGTCTTGACGCGCGCAATCGCTTTGCCAGAATCGAGGTTCAGGACAACGATCGAATCTTGAAATAAGGTGGCGGCGTAGAGAAACCTCCCATCGGGCGAGAGCGCCACATCTCCGGTGAAGTTCTGGTACGTTTGCTCTGCAGTAGTCCCTTCGGCAGGTTTATCCAGCGTAGAGAGTGTGCGCGCAAGTGTCAACGCTCCTGCCGCAAACCCGAACTCATAAACCGCCCCGGTCGAACCGCCGCCAACATAGACGCGATTCCCCGCTCGGTTCAAAGCCAGCCCCAGCCATCCATCCGGCACGCGCGCGCGGCCCACTTCAGAAGCCGTCACGGTATCGATCACTGAAATCGATGGTGGATTGTAGCCTCCATTCAGCACCAATAAATACTTGCCGTCGGGAGTAAGCACCGTGGACATGGGAAGCGTGTCCACAGGCACATGCTTACCCACTGGTGTGATCTTCCAGCCGCTCACAAGCAGCGTGGAATCATCCTGTTGCGGGCCGGGGGTAACCCGAGGCGCGGGCTGCGAAACAAGAGCGGTCGCGGCAATCATTAAACAGGCCGCAAGTGCAAGATAAGTTTTCATGGGAGTAAGGTCGGCTAGCGGGAAGAGCTAAGAACGGTACTTCTGGGCAATGGGAAATCTTCGACCAATGCCAAATGCCTTGGAGGTAATTTTTAAACC
>JAYTGM010000264.1:0-1842 GCA_043733425.1 Terriglobia bacterium | reverse complement strand
CTCCCACCGGCTTGCTGGCCGGCTTGCAGTTCGACGTGCGGATTCAAACGTCACCGGACATCACGTTTCAAACCGGTCTGGCGCAAGACCTGGAGACTGAAGCGAATCTGCGCCTGCGTGGCAGCGCTGCCAATCCGGCTTTGTTAGGCCGCGTGATCATCACGCAAGGCAACCTGACTTTCTTCGGGAACAAATACACCATCAACCAAGGCACAATCAACTTCTACAATCCAGTTCGCATTGAACCTGTGCTGAATATCGATCTGGAAACCAAGGCTCGCGGCGTGGATGTAACGCTTACGGTCTCCGGCCCGATTTCGAAACTAAACGTCACCTATCGCAGCGACCCGCCGTTACAGTTTGCCGATATCGTAGGGCTGCTGGCAACAGGTAAAACACCAAGCGACCCCACAATTGCCGCGCGCCAGACCGACGCTCAACAGAGCTGGCAGCAGTTAGGTGCAACAGCGCTTGTCGGTCAGGCAATCTCTAACCCGGTTGCCGGCCGATTGCAGCGATTCTTCGGAGTCAGCAAGCTCAAAATAGATCCATTGCTGCCCGGTTTGGGCGGTTCAGGCGGCGGTTCCAGCGGCGGCAGCCCCGGCGCCAGGCTCTCCATTGAGCAGCAGATCACGCCCAACATCATCTTCGATTACGTGATCAACACCAACTCGACATCGTCCCAACTGGTGCGCGTGGAGTGGGCGTTCAGCAAGCAATGGTCGGCGGTCATCCTGCGTGAAGAGAACTCCGCCTTCGGCATCGATTTTCAATACAAGAAGCGCTTCAAGTAACACTTAGCGGCGCTGGCACATGGGGCAGTAATGGCTGGAACGTTGCGTGATCACCATGCGCCGGATCGCTGTTCCGCAGACCACGCACGGTTCCCCTTTTCGGCCGTAGACGCGGTGTTCCGTTTGGAATGATCCGCGCTGATTGTCCGCATCCACATAATCAGAAATACTGCTGCCACGAGCCTCTACAGCGGCCGCCAGCACTTCCTGAATAGCGGCGTGCAGGGCCATGGCACGCTTCTTCGACACCGTGCGGGAGCTGGGATGGATGCCGGCCCGGAACAAAGCTTCATCCGCATAGATGTTCCCCAATCCGCGCAGGAACATCTGGTTCAGCAGCCTTGATTTGATCTTGCCGGTGCGTGCTTGCAGTCTCGCCAGAAACTCAGCCTGCGGCACAACCAACGCATCAGGCCCCAACCGGGCAATCCGCTCAGGCAGCTTTTCTGAGTACTCAACGCGGCCAAATGTACGCGCATCCGTGTACGTCAGTTCGCCACCTTCTAAAGTGAAGATGACATGGGTGTGCTTTTCGCGCGGGGCATTCCAGCGAAGCTTGCCGGTCATGCCCAGGTGCACAATCAGAAAGCCGCCCGGTGCTAGTGGCATCACGATGAACTTGCCAAAGCGCGTCACATCCAGAATGGTCCGGCTAACCGGCGGGTCGCCTTTGAAGATGCGCGGCAAGCGAACGTCGACATGCTCAATCCGCTGCCCCGCGATATAAGGCGCGATGCTGCGCACCACGGTTTCCACTTCAGGAAGTTCCGGCAATTTATGGAAACTCCAGGCATTCCGGATAGCCGGTGTGCAGAAAATACACGCCGTCGCGAACGTTTGGCAGATCCTTCGCGCCCGGTTGGCAGGCCGCGCGGGCTTCATAGCCAACACGTTTCCAGATCGTCAGGTTGTGTTCCAGCGCCGCACAGTGAAAGAGCAGGATGAGAGCCGCCGGAACCAGCAGCCGGCGTGATGTGATGAGTGCCGCAAACAGAATTGCTAACCCAACCGACGCAAAATACAGCACCCGCGATTTTTCCAAATCCGC
>JAYTGM010000263.1:0-5413 GCA_043733425.1 Terriglobia bacterium | reverse complement strand
CACGATTGGTAGTAAGGGCCGCATCGTGGTGGTGGGCAGTTCGAGCTGGGTGAAGAACGAAGTTTTCGGTATCGGGCAGATTGGGAATCGCGATCTGGCGTTGAATGCGGTGAACTGGCTGACGGCGGATGAAGAACTGATCGGGATACGTCCGAAGGATCCGGAAGACCGGCGGATCAGCATGACGCGGCGGCAGATGAGCATGCTGTTCTTCCTGCTGGTGGTGTTGATTCCGCTGGCGGTGATTCTGGTGGGCGTGTCGGTTTACCTGCGCAGGAGATAAGCACGCGATGAAGAATAAGGGACTGCTGATTGCGGTCGCGGTGCTGGCTGCACTGGGCGGGGCGGTTTACTGGTCGGAGCAGAAAAAAGCGGCCGATGAGAAGAAGCCGCCGGTTTCGGCCGATGCGCCTCCGAAGATTTTGACGATTCCGGAAGACCAGATTGTGGGAATCCGGATTGCGAAGCGCGGCGGCGATACGACGGTGCTCTCGAAAGCTTCCGGGAGTTGGACTTTGACGGAGCCGCAAGCCACGGGTGCGGATCAGGAAGCAGTGAACGGTGTGGTGCAGAACTTGTCGAACCTTGCGTCCGACCGGCTGATAGAAGAAAAGCCTTCGCAGCTTGCGACGTATGGCTTGGCAACGCCTGCCGAGCAGATCACGGTTACGCGGAAAGACGGCAAAACGGACACGCTGCTGCTGGGTGACGATGTGCCTACGGGATCTGGAACATATGCAAAACTGGCCCAAGATGCACGCGTCTTCTCAGTGGCGACTTTCGTCAAGACCGGGATCGATAAAGGGCTGAAGGATCTTCGCGACAAGCGGTTGCTGCACTTCAACTCTGACAAGTTGACGAGCGTGACGGTGGCGGCAAAGGGCGGCGCATTTGAAATGGCTAAGAATGCGCAGGGCGAGTGGCAGGTTGTGAAGCCTTCCCCGATGCGTGCCGACGGGCAGCAGGTAGATGATCTGGTTCGCAAGCTGAAAGAAGCGAAGATGGACGTGAACCTGTCCGATGTGGATGCGGCGGCCGTGCAGAAGGCCTTTTCTTCGGCGGCCAAGGTGGCGGTTGTGACAACCGCGGATTCAGGCGGGACTGAGACGCTGGAAATTCGCAAGGGGAAAGAGAAGGATTATTACGCCAAGAGTTCCGCCGTGCCGGGCGTGTATAAAACGACTTCGGAGTTAGGCGAGGGCGTGGATAAAACCGTTGCTGACTTCCGGAACAAGAAGTTATTCGACTTCGGATTTACCGATCCTTCGCAGGTTGCGGTGGGCGCGCAGGTGTTTCAGAAATCGGGAGAGAAGTGGTTATCGGGCGGCGGGCAGATGGAGGGCGCGACGGTTCAGGCTTTGATTGACAAGCTGCGCGATTTAACGGCTTCCGGATTTTCAGCAAAAGCTGCTGGTGAGCCCTTTTTGGCGCTAAGCGCGGCATCTGCCGATGGCAAGCGGCAGGAGCGGGTGAGTGTGAATAAACAGGGCGATGCTTACTTTGCAACGCGCGAGGGTGAACCGGCGGTTTACCAACTGGATGCTAAAGCGGTTGACGAAATTCAGAAAGCGGCCGCGGCGGTGAAACCTGTCAGTGCGGCAAAATCGGCACCGAACGCGGCACCGAAGAAGTGAACGCGCTTCTCACGGATTTATATGAGCTAACGATGTCGGCCGGCTATTTCGCCGCCGGCAAAGTAAATGAGAAGGCGACATTCGAGCTGGCGATCAGAAGGCTGCCGAGGCACCGGAATTATGTGCTGGCGGCCGGCCTGGAGCAGGCTGTTGAGTATCTGCTGAATTTGAAATTCGACGCAGGCGAGATTGATTACCTGCGCGGGCTTTCGCAATTCAGCAACGCTCCCGCGGAGTTTTTTGAGTATCTGCGCGAGTTTCGATTTACGGGTGACTTATTCGCGGTTCCAGAGGGCACGCCGCTGTTTGCCGGTGAACCGATGCTGACGGTGCGGGCTCCGCTGATTGAAGCGCAGATACCGGAAACCTATTTGCTTTCCACCCTCACATTTCAAACCTTGATTGCTACTAAGGCGGCACGCATTGCGGAGGTAAGCGGCGGGCGCGAAGTGGTGGAGTTTGGAACGCGCCGGGCACATACGCCCGAGGCGGGCGTGTTAGGAGCGCGCGCAGCCTACATCGGCGGATGCACCGGAACCAGCAATACCCTGGCAGGTTACCGGTTTGCGATTCCCGTGATGGGCACGGCGGCGCACGCATGGGTGATGTCATTTGCGAGCGAGACGGAAGCGTTCCGGCGCATGCAGGAGCTGATGGGGGCGAGCACGGTCCACTTGATCGATACGTACAATTCGCTGGAAGGAACGCGGAAAGCGATCGAGGTGGGTGGGCCATTTTGGGGCGTGCGGATTGATAGCGGAAACTTTTTAGAATTATCGCGTGAGATACGCGGCATGTTGGACCGGGGCGGCTTTCCCGAGGCTAAGATTATGGCCTCCGGCGATCTGGACGAGTTCAAAATTCAAGAGCTGGTGAGTGCCGGAGCCGCGATTGATGCGTTTGGAGTGGGCACGGAACTGGCTACGTCAGCGGATGCGCCTAGCATGGGGACTATCTATAAGATGGTGGAAATTGAGGGCGAAAACGCCAGGCGGTTCACGGCGAAGCATAGCCTGGAGAAGGCGTCCGTGCCGGGCGCAAAGCAGATTTTCCGGTATGCGGACCATGACCTGCTGACACGATCAATGGAGTGCGCTGGGGGGGCAATCGCACTGCAGCAGCCGGTGATGTTGAATGGCCAACTGATTCAGCCTCTGCCGGGCGTGGAGGCGGCGCGGGAGCGGGCACGACGTATGCTGGCGGATCTACCGGAGGCGGTGCGGGGTCTGGAAGCGGATGACAGCTATCCGGTGTTGAGGAGCGCGGAACTGGAGAAGTTGATTCGGAGCACTTGATGAAACCGTTGTTTTTGGATATCGATACACAGAATGATTTCGTTCTGCCAGCCGGTGCGCTTTACGCCGCCGGATCAGAAAAGGTGATTCCCGTTGTTGCGGCATTGAACCGGTTTGCCTTGGATCGCGAGTTTGCTTTGATTTCGACGGCGTGTCTGCACTCGGAAAATGACGCTGAGTTTCTGGCGTGGCCGCCACATTGTGTTGCGGGGACCGTGGGCCAACTCAAGCCTGCTTCGACATTGGCGGGCCATGGCCAGATTGTGTTTGAGAAACAGCATACGGATGTGTTTCGCGACCACCGGTTTGCGCCGCTTCTGAAAGAGATTGCCGCGAGCGAGTATTTTGTTTACGGTGTGGTGACTGAGGTTTGCGTCCGGTTTGCCACGGAGGGGTTACTGCGCACCGGTAAGACTGTAACGATTGTCAGCGACGCGGTTTGCGCTTTGAGCGAGCAGGCGGGAAGCGAATTTCTGATGCGCTTTACCGGGGAAGGCGGCCGAGTGGCGAGTTCAACCGAGATCTGCGTCAGGCTCTAGCATTTTGTTATTTGCTTTCAACTTGTAGGCAAAGACCGCAATCAGCGCGGCGGTGATGCCCGCGGCTGCCAGCAACTTTGGAAGCGGGTCAGGCACGGCGGGCGGAACGTAACGTATGCCGCGATAATCGGTTTGAGCGGGGTCGGGAACGTAGCGGCCGTGTTCCGGCATGGGAAAGTTGACGGCGAGGTCGTTCAATTCCGTCGCGACATTTGACCCTGACATGGGCGATCCGTGGCCGCAGCCGACCACATGGGGCTGCAGGCTGGCAAGGAAGCGGACGGATTCACCAGCAGCAACCCAATCGCAAGTGAACGGAGCGGGCGGGCGGGAAATTTGTTTGCGCTGAGTGATCAGGCCAAGGGGGGAATCGAGATCGGCGGTGGCGAAAGCGTCACCCGCCAGAAGCACGCGGCGGGATGAATCGTAAAGGGAAATGTGGCCTGGCGAGTGGCCGGGGGTGAAAAGCCACTGCCATTCCGGGTGGCCGGGCACTTCGCCATTCGCAGGCAGCTCTCGCAGGTGAGGCTGCAGGCGGGTGGATTTTGTGGGAAAGAATCTGCTGAGGAAAGCCATGGCACCTCCCACCATGGGGTCTTTCGGCGGGTAAGGAGATTGGCCCGTCAAGTACGGAGTTTCGAGATGGTGGGCATAAATGGGGACATGCCAGGATTCGGCAAGTTCGAAGGCCGAACCAGAATGATCGAAATGGCCATGGGTGAGCAGGATGAATTCGGGGGGCGCGTTTTCGCCGAAGCGGGAAATAGCGGCTTTTTGAATGCGATCACGGTAGCCGGGAGTGCCGGAATCGACCATGAACCAGGGCGAGCCTTTGGTGCCGACAAAATAAACATTAGCGATGCTAATGGGCAGACGCACGATGCCGGGCGCGATCTCTTGAAGACTCATGCTGAAGAGATGTGCAGGGCAAGTGCCAATATCTATTTTAGGGAAGAGTCACCAGCAAGGGCATTTTGGCTTGGCCGCCGCCAAAAGTAGTGGGCTTCAGAGGTGCTTGCACGCCGATGGGCACAATACTCATCTCTTTCCCTTCAATTTGAACTGAAAGGAAATGCAGCTCGGGCGACCACCCTTCGATATGAGCCTTTTGCATTTTGCGGCTGACGTCGCCATGGCGGAGTTCTCCGCCGGCGCCGGAAACGACGAACCGGATGTTGGACGTCGCATCATTCTGTTCGCTGAATTGAAAATTGTGCTCATGTCCGTTGAAGACAACCTTTACGCCAGCCTGCTGAAATACTGGCAGGAATTGTGAGAGCTCTTTCATACTTGAGCGGTGGAAGGGTCCTGCGTTGAAGATGGGGTGGTGATAATAAGGGATGCGCCACGGCACCTTGGCTTGGGCCATATTTTTTTGGAGCCAATTGAACTGTTCGCCGCCGGCCAGATACACGGGCTTGCTGCGGCCGGTTTCGCTATTTTCCGTGCTATCGAGCGAGAAGAACTGCGCAAGATCTGCGTACTGGAAGGTGTACCAGCGGGCGGGGCGGTTGCCGGGGTAGAAGAAATTATCGAGGTAGGCCGTGAGGTCGCCCTTGTTTTCGGTATCGTTGCCATCGTGGTTGCCGGGCGAGGGATAGAAGGGGATTTCGCGAATCAGACCCTGATAGGGCTTGAAAAACTTATCTTCCCAATCGTTATCCACGTCACCTGAGTGAATAGCGCGGAAGCCGATGTTGAGATCGGCATAGATGTTATCGCCGGTGGTGATCACGAAGCGTACGGGACACTCGGTCTTGGAATGCTTCTGATACTCGCGGTC
This sequence comes from Terriglobia bacterium, assembly GCA_043733425.1. GTDB lineage: Bacteria > Acidobacteriota > Terriglobia > Bryobacterales > Bryobacteraceae > JALYXI01. The sequence continues at coordinate 162 of JAYTGM010000263.1, read as the reverse complement.
CATAGCGGCGGCGACTTTGGTTTGAGCATCGGTGCCGGTGCCGTAATCGCCCAGAACGAAGAAGCAGAGGGAGGTAGAGTGTTCGGGCCAGGTGCGAAACTTGCCTTCGCCGATTTTCTTGTCATCTACAGCGACTTCGTAATGATATTCGTGATCCGGTTC
>JAYTGM010000262.1:0-5416 GCA_043733425.1 Terriglobia bacterium | reverse complement strand
GAGCAGCAAGATCAGACCAACTGGAAACAGAAAAACCTGCAGGGCGGCCACGTTTGCGAACAAGTCTTCACCGTGACAATCGATCAGTGCGAGAGCGCTGACAGCCATCCGCAAATCATCGGACGCCAGGATAAAACGGCATTCAGGCAAGACAAAAAAGGCAGCGCAAAACGCGGCGATCAGCACGCCGGCAACCTGATAAAACAAGGGTTGCCAGAACACGGGCAGCGGCGAGGCGGCCCAAGCAATCAAGCGGGGAAGCAGATGGAAGTATCCATTGCTTGGAGTGAGAACGGCGCGCACGCCAGACACCATTTGCTGCGCGAAAAAAACTTTTCCGTCTTCCGCCACGAACTGTGGATGAGCCCAGCAATCCGGGTTACGCAATACTATTGCGGCGCATGCGAAAAAGAAGAAAAGCCAGAATCGTGTACGCACCTACCTTCGGGCAGGCACATGCCTATCCAACCAATCCAACCTTTCCAGTTGCGCTTCGTAATCGCCAAGGGTTGTTTCTAAGTTCACGTAGCGAAACCCGCGCGCGGCTGCCAGACGTGACAGCGAACCATCATCCGCGCGCGGCTTCTTATTTTGCAGCACCACATTATAGGGCGATCCCGCGAGCACTTCGTAATCTTCCTGATTCGTGCAAAGGAAAAATTCATGGGGTCGCGTGGGCTGCTTAATTGAAGTCTGGTCGCTGTCGGCTAATTCATCGTTCACGTTATATCCGCCGGAATTGTTGTGGAGCACTACCAGCAATCCACCTTTTGGCGGGATGAGATGGCGGAGTAACTTTTCGCGGTTGCGGTCGAGTACATTGAGAGCTTGCCTCACCTGATCGGGCGTCCAGGAGGGGTTCAACGACTTAAGATTAGCTTCGGCTCCCACACGAGAAAACATTCGGTTCGGATCCACAACTCCACCTGATAAGGGAACATTGCGGGTGGGCGCGGCAGAGAAATACGCAGTACCCGGATGAAAGTACATCCACGTGTCCAATACTTCGCGCGCAGTCTTCTCGTCACCGTGAATCAGCAAATAGCGGTGTGTACCGAAAAACCCGTATCGCCTGACATGAAAGTTAATTCCCGCAATCTCAAACTCAGGTTTGTGAAAAGGATTCAACCCGAGCCCAATCGCAAGAAAACTCCGTCTTTCCATTCACCTTTTACCGTAACAGGTACCATCGCGTGTATGCACGTGCGCAGAGGCTCAACTTCGGACCTTACCGAAATCGGGAGCATCCAGCTGAGTGTTGAGGAAGCGGCTCAATGGGACCCTTCTGGATATGACCTGATGGTTGTGGAAAGCAACGGATCAATAGCCGGATTCATGGTCTGGCGCATCATTGCTCCGGGCGAAGCCGAGATTCTGAATCTCGCTGTTGCCCCCGAGTTTCGCCGGCGCGGCGCGGCATCCATGCTGATACAGGCATTGCCCGCGTCAACCTGCTTTCTCGAAGTCAGGGAAAGCAACTTCGCGGCAAGGTCTCTTTACCGCAAAGTGGGATTCGTAGAAGCGGGAATCCGGGTGGATTATTATTCCAGCCCAGTGGAATCCGCAATTGTTCTGCGCTTGCAATCATGATATTTTCAGGACTGAGGAGACCAGTTCAGCATGGAACAAAACGATTCAGAAGAGATTAAGAAGCATCTGCTGGAAACGAACGACCAGTTCCGGCAGATGGCCCGCCAGCATCACGAGTTCGATGTGCAGGCGAAAAACGAACAAGATGAAGTGGAAGAGCATCGGCTAAAAAAACTAAAGCTCCAATTGAAAGATCAGATGGAAGAAATGGTGGCTCAATACAGGAGCCAGACAGCATAAGTTCTGCGCGCTAATGAAAATCGTGTGAAGCCGCTTTGATGGTCTGGTAAAGCAGTGGCTCAATACGCTTCGCACGAATGTGAATCACTTTATCCACGTTCTGCACCGGGCCTTCCACCAGCAGCCAAGGTTGCGACACCAGCAGGGCTCGATTGGCATCGAACATCTCGGACATGACCACCACGTTGGCAATCCCCGTCTCGTCTTCTAAACTTAAAAACACAATTCCTTTTGCGGTACCGGGCCTCTGACGCACAATTACGCAACCTGCCACGCGTACAGTGGAATTCGGCCTCACATACGGCAGGTCGGCTGCTCGTATCACGCCCAACTTGTCGAGTTCATTGCGGCGGTGAGCCATTGGATGCTTGCCGATATTCACACTGGTGCCGGTGTAATCGGCATTGAGCCTCTCTTCCACGGTCATCTGCTGAAGTGGGGAATCGATTTCAGTTTCGGGCACTTCCGCCAGCAAGGCACCAACGGGACGGACCGCCCGGGCGCTTTTCCATAGAGCATCGCGCCTGTGTTTGGCCTTCAGACCATTGAGCGCGCCCGTCTCAGCCAGCTTCGTCATTTCGTCTTGCCGCAACCCCGGTACGCGCCGGGCAAGGTCATCGATATCCTCAAACGACGATTTAGACCGTTCTTTAATAATGGCCGTGCCAGCTTGTGCGCGCAGACCCTTTATGTAGCTCAAGCCTAAACGCAATTCAAGGTTTTCCAGTGTGCAGTTCCACTCCGAGCGCGTAATATCGATCGGCAATACACGCAGCCCGTGCCTCTGCGCATCTTTGATCAATACCGCCGGATGATAAAACCCCATGGGCTGATTGTTCAGAAGCGCGCACGTGAACGCGGCCAGGTAGTGACACTTTAAATAAGCGCTGGCATAAGCCAGCAGAGCGAAGCTGGCAGCATGCGATTCAGGAAAACCGTAAAGCGCGAATGATGTTATCGATTGAACAATTACATCCTGTGTGTGACCGCTTATCCCGTTTTTCTCCATGCCGGCGCGCAGCTTTACTTCGATTAACTTCATGCGCTCTTTGCTGCGCTTAAAACCAAGGGCGCGGCGAAGTTCTTCCGCTTCCCCCCCGCTAAAATTGGCCGCTACCATGGCAATACGCAACAACTGTTCCTGAAACAACGGTACGCCCAAAGTTCGTTTTAGAACCGGCTCCAGCAGGGGGTGTAAACACTCGACAGGTTCGCGGCCCTGGCGTCTTGCAATATAGGGATGAACCATTTTCCCAACAATTGGGCCAGGGCGGATGATGGCGACTTGTACGACCAGATCATAGAAGCGAACCGGCATTAGCCGCGGCAGAGTTGCTTGTTGAGCCCGGCTTTCCACCTGAAACATGCCAATAGTGTCCGCCTTCTGGAGTGCTTCATAGGTCTTTGGATCTTCGGGTGGAAGCTGCCCAAGGTCAACTTCCTTTTTATAATGGTCGCGAATCAGCACCAGGCTATCTTCTAGCACCGCCATCATGCCCAAGCCAAGCAGGTCTACCTTGATGAGACCCATATCGGCGCAATCTTCTTTGTCCCACTGCACCACTACACGGCCTGGCATGCTGGAAGGTTCCAAGGGCACCACGGAATCGAGTTTGCCTTGGCAAATCACCATGCCCCCTGAATGCTGTCCCAAATGCCGCGGCAAATCCTGCAAACCGACAACCAGCTCCAGGAACTTTTGAATTTTGGGGTGGTTCAGATCCAGACCGGCGTCCCGGAACTGTTTATCGGCAGTATTGGCAGGGTCTTTCCAGCCCCACACGGGAACCAGGCTGGAAACACGTTCAAGTGTTTCCGTTTCAAACCCCATCACCTTACCAACTTCGCGTGCGGCCGATCTGCCGCGATACGTAATTACGTTTGCAGTCATGGCGGCACCACGCTCGCCATAACGTTTGTATACATGCTGAATCACACGCTCGCGCTGTTCTCCGGAGGGTAGGTCGAGATCGATGTCCGGCCATTCGCCACGCTCTTCCGACAAAAAGCGCTCGAAGAGCAGTTCCATTTGAATGGGATCGACAGCAGTAATTCCCAGCGAATAGCAAACAGCGCTATTTGCGGCCGAACCACGTCCTTGAACCAGAATGCCCTCTTCGCGGCAGAAGTTTACAATGTCCCAAACGATAAGGAAGTAGCCTGCCAGATTAAGTTTTTCAATCACGTCAAGCTCATGCTCAAGCTGGGGCCGGGCTCGTTTATAACTTGCTTGATAGCGAAGCCGCGCGCCTTCGCGTGTGCGCTCACGTAAGAAGCCGATATCCGTTTCGCCGGGAGAGAGCGGATATTTGGGGAACTCATATCCCAGATCCGTCATTTTGAACGCAAGTTGTTCAGAAATAGCTTGGGTATTGAAAATCGCTTCCGGAAGATCATGGAAGAGCTTCATCATCTCCTGAGGAGATTTAAGGTGGCGTTCGGCATTACGGGAGAGGAGCTTGCCTGCGTTTGCAAGAGTGACCTTGTGATGTAAGCAGGTGAAAACATCCAGAATTTGACGTTGCTCGGGCTTGGCATAACAGGGCCCGTTTGTCGCAACAAGCGGCAGCATCATGCCGCGGGCGAGCTCGATTGCGGCCTGATTGCGCGCATCTTCCCCGCGATGATGATGCCGCTGAAGTTCAACAAACACGTTTGCCCGCCCGAAAATTCCGGTGAGCCTTTCAAGGCATGCGCGGCCATGGCCGTTCGGAATGGCCAGACTGAGTGGGCCCTCAGCATCCCCGGTAAGACAAAGCAGCCCTCCAGCAAACTGCTCAAGCTCGTTGAAGGTAACCACTGCGGGTTTATCTTTCACGGTGCGCATTTTCGCGCATGTGATTAGCTGGCAAAGGTTACGGTAGCCGGTTTTATCACGAACCAGCAGAGGGTAACGGGCACCATCTTCACAGAGCACTTCCGCCCCCGTATGAGCTCGAAGGCCTAAGCGTTCCATAGCCAGGTAAAAACGAGGAGATCCATATACCCCGTCGCGGTCCAGCAGCGCCATGGCCGGAATTTCAAACTCAGTGGCGAGCGCGGCGTATTCTTCAGGGATGGAGGCACCTTGAAGAAAACTGAATGCTGAACGGGAATGAAGCTCAAGATACATTCGCCTTTTGTTCGCCCTGTAACTGTACTTTAGCAGAGCTTGAAACGGGAAAAGCCTGATACTATAAAACCTGAGTGAACAGAGCGCGGGAGTAATTCAGTGGTAGAATGCCAGCTTCCCAAGCTGGACGTCGCGGGTTCGAGCCCCGTCTCCCGCTCCATCTCTTCAATAACTTGGAAACAATCGAGTATCAAGAGCTACTCTGTTTTCTTCCTGAAATCAGCTGAACGCTTGTTTTCGGCGAATAAAGAATGCATTTGGCAAGTCGCCAAGGACGGCATTTCGAACAAGTCTCAGGCGGAACCGCCCAGGATTTTCCGTTTGCAGCCGCTAACACAGTTACACCTCGCATTCCGCGATCATCGTCGAAACCGGTCAGGATGCCGCCGGCGGCTATGAAGGCAATTCCATCAGAAACACCATCATCCGTCTAACTCCGGCGGGCTTCCTACGGCAGCGCCCATCGAATCCTTT
>JAYTGM010000261.1:0-5430 GCA_043733425.1 Terriglobia bacterium | reverse complement strand
GGCTCCACGGACTCTCGGGTTTGTAGTTCGATAGCTCTTCATCCAGACGCTTCGCTTCCGCAAAAGCCAATTCCGCCGCGCTTTCCAGTTGTTCCCGGTTCGGGCCATAGAGCACCACGGAATAGGTACTGCCCATGGCTTGCACGCTGCTTTCGAGGCGAAGCAGTTCCACCGGCTCTGGATCAGCGGAAGCTAACCCCGCGCCGACCAGGCACAGCAACAACAAAACTATCACGAAATGTTTAAGAGGCGACCTCATCTTGTGGCCCGCGCTTGTTTTTCTTTACCCGTTGGAGCAGTGTTTCCACTCGCGCCTGGGCGCTGATCCCGGAATCAGTTAAGAAGAGAAGCTCCGGCGCATGCCGCAATTCCATCCGGGTGGCTACCTGATGCCTTAAAAACCCAGCAGAATGCCGCAAAGCAGTCATCGCTTCCTGCTGCTCTTCCGCGGAACCGAATAGTTCCACTTTGATATTTGCCTGGCGGCCATCCGGCGAAACTTCCACGTCGGCAACAGTCACGGATTTCAACCGCGGATCGTCCATTTCGAATGAGATGACCTGCGACAATTCTTCCCGGATCGCCTGTCCTACACGGGCTGTTCTACGCTTGTCCATAATTCAAAGCCATTCCACGTTAGCCCGCACCAGCACCGCACCCAGCAGATGTGCCGCTTTTCGCTCCACGCGGTCGGCGGTTACCACCGCCAACACATTGCCCGGTTCAGGGTCTACATCACCTCGGTTGCAACCCGCTCCGTCACGTAAGCTTCCAGAACGTCGCCGGCCAGAATGTCACTGGAATCGTTGAGAGTAATACCGCATTCCATCCCGCTGCGCACCTCACTGACGTCGTCTTTGAAGCGTTTGAGCGAAGAAACCTTGGTATTTGCTACAACTTTGCCCTCGCGAGTGGCGCGGATCAGGCAATCGCGCGTAATGGTCCCGTCCATCACCAGACAGCCACAGACGCTGCCCACTTTCGAAACCTTGAAAAGCTGCCGAACCTCCGCCCTGCCACGATAGATTTCGCGGTACACAGGCGCCAACAGGCCAGTCATCGATTTCTTGATCTCATCGGTCAAGTTGTAAATGATGGAATGGAGCCGTACGTCAACGCCTTCGTGTTCGGCGGCAGCGGCGGCAGCGCGGTCTGGCTTCACGTTGAACCCGATCACAATCGCCTCGGAAGCCGCGGCAAGCAGCACATCCGATTCGGTAATGGTACCTACACCGGAACGGAGCACCCGAACGCGAACTTTATCGTTCGAGAGCGCGGTCAGCGTGTCTGACAGAACTTCGGCAGAACCGCCTACGTCAGCTTTCAAGATCAGGTTCAGGTCTTTCACTTCTCCCTGCGCCATCTGTTTCTGAAGCTGCTCAAGCGTCATGCGCTTGTTCTTCGCAAGCGCCGTATCGCGGGCCTTGGCTTCGCGATACATCACAATCTGCTTGGCCTTGGCGGTATCGGTCACCACCTGGAACTCATCGCCAGCGGTGGGCAGCGCATCAAGGCCGAGTACTTCAACCGGCATGGACGGCTCAACCTCACGAACCTGGTTTCCGCGATCATCAATCAGGGCGCGGACCTTACCGAATACATCGCCACAAATGAAGAAGTCGCCTACCCGCAACGTTCCGTTACGAACCAGGACTGTTGCCACCGGGCCGCGGCCACGGTCAAGTTTCGATTCAAGCACCGAGCCCATGGCTGGGCGCGAGGGGTTAGCTTTCAAATCGAGAATGTCGGCAACCAGCAGAATCATTTCCAGCAACTGACCTAGATTTTGTTTCGTACGAGCAGAAACCGGAACCATTACTACATCGCCGCCCCAATCTTCCGCCAACAGCCCACGATCGCTCAACTGTTGCTTGATGCGATCTACCTGAGCCTCAGCGCGGTCAATTTTATTGATCGCTACGATGATTGGCACTTTCGCGGCCCGCGCATGATCGATGGCTTCAAGGGTCTGCGGCATCACACCGTCATCAGCCGCCACAACCAGCACGACAATGTCAGTCACCTTCGCACCGCGCGACCGCATACGAGTGAATGCTTCGTGGCCCGGAGTATCGATGAAAACGATCTTGCGGCCGTTTTTCTCTACGTGGTAAGCACCGATATGCTGGGTGATTCCGCCCGCTTCGCGCGAAGCGACGCTAGATTCCCGAATGGCATCGAGCAGTGACGTTTTACCGTGATCCACATGGCCCATGATGGTCACCACGGGAGCGCGTGTTACGAGGTCACCGGGAGCTTCCATGATTTCCACGTCGGACATGGCTTCGGCTTCGAACGTGATGGTTGAGGTGGAGGCGCCGAACTCACGAGCCAGTTCCGTAGCCATCTTGCTATCAAGCGTCTGGTTGATAGTCGCGAAGATGCCGCGGTCGACCAGCTTCTTGATCACCAGATTGGCTTTGATTTCCAGCTTTTCTGAAAGCTCCTTCACGGTAACGCCTTCAGAAATTGTAATGTCGCGGCTAATCGGTGGGGGCCCAGCTGGAGCTTCGCGGCGAACCGGGCGTAAATTCTTCTCTGCATCGTCCGCGGTATCGCGGCGGCGGCCACCCTGCGGACGCCCGCCAGGACGATACTGACCCGGTCGGTTACGATTTTGATCTCCACCAGTAGGTGGCATGGAACTGGGGCCGACAAGACCACCCGGCGTGCGCGAGGTGGGATGCATGCCGGGCCGCATTCCAGGACGGGCAACTCCGCCCGGACCGGAAGGTCCACCGGGCCGTGAGGGACCGCGTGCCTGCATTGGGCCTTGGCCTGGACGCGAAGGACCCTGATAAATCGGGCGTCCTGGAGCCGGAGATGAGGGCGGCCGCAGAGGTGCGCCAGGCCGTGGAGGCGGTGGAGGCGCGGCAAACGCGGGGTTCGAAGGACGTGGCTGCAGCCTGGCGGCTAGATCCGGGCGCGGGGGCACAACGGGACGCAGAGTCGGTTGGCCGACCAAAGCAGGCCGTGACCCAGCTTGCATGGGCGGGCGCGGCCCACCGGGCACGATTTGCGATGAGGGAGGACGCGGTGACGCAGCGGAACCAGGAGCAGGCCGCGCAATAGGGCCGCCCGGAAGAGGGCGGGGGGCGATAGGCTGGTTGCCCGCCGTTTGGAGCAACGGTGCGGAAGGCGCGCTGGAAGAAGGTGCTGGCCGAACTCCGCCAGGGCGCTGCACAAGCGGCGAACCTGGGCCGGAACCGGCTACTACCGCGCCGGGCAGTGGCTGCCGGGGTCCAGTCAGTACCTGGCCTGGGCGGGGAGCTGCGGGAAGCGGACGAGCAGAACCGGGCGTAGGCCGTGAAGCGATTCCTGCCGAAGGTGAGATTGCGGGCGGCGGTGCGCTTACCCGTGACGCTGGCGCGGGAGCCTGCGCGGTTTCCTTGGTTGCTGGCGCAGCGTGTGGCAGCGCAACGTGTGCAGGCGAAATTGCCGTATCGCGCGGCTGGCTAACACTTGGAGCCGGTGCGAGAGCCACGGAAGAAGCGTCCGATACAGGGGCCGCAGTTTGCGCAGGCGGTGCACCCACGGTCTTTGGCGGTGGTGGCGCATAAGCGGGAGTGGGACGAGGTCCGCCCGCAAGTGGCGGGCGAAAAGGTCCGGCCGCAAGTGGAGGCCGAAGCCCAAACCGAGGTGCGGGTTTTTCCGCTTCCTCTGGGCCACCAGGCGCGTCAGCTGATTTCACATCCGCGGGCGCACTCGCCGGGGCTGAACCTTTTTCCTCAGCATCCGCTTTCTCGGCAGGGGCGGAAGGTATTGCCGCCTCTGTAGCCGCAGACTCGGTCCGCTCCGTCTTCGGAGCAGGCTTTTCCGCCCTCGGCCGTCGCGGGGACGCTTCGGACTCTCTCGCCTCGGACCGGCTGGCCCCATGGTTGCCGTTGCTTTCGCCGCCAGATTTATCATGGCGCTCCGGCAACCCACGGTTCGGCGCCAGCAGATCCCGCAACTGGATCGCGACATCTTCGTCGACGGAGCTTGAATGAGTCTTCCCTGAAATACCGAGCTCTTTCAACTTGTCCAGAATCTCATGAGACTTTACCTCTAAATCGCGGGCAAGCTCATTGATTCTTCGGGATTTATTCATATATAGAACGATTGTTCGTTACTGCCTGCAAGCCAGGAGGACCGCTAAGCGTCCGGCCCACTCTTCACTTCACGCTGACCAGGCTCCATCCCGGAAACACTACTTTCGGGAGCCTCTATGTTAACAGACTCGGCCTTGGGGAACTCTCCGCCTTCCATCTCAAGGGCGGCGATGTCGGGCGAACCAGTGCCGCTTAGCTCGGAATCCACGCCTTCATCGGTCAACCCCACTGGCTCGTTCGCGTCCAGCGTATCAGGCTGATCGTCCACTGCGGTTTCCGTTGTGGCATCGCCACCAGGACCGCCACCAGCGGCTTCATCGTCGAATTGGCCATAAAACGCTATCACCGCCATCTGTATCCGCTCCACCAAAGACGGATCAATCCCGTGAATTTCCACCAGTTGCTCCGGCGTCATTTCGCCAAGCTTTTCAACGGTGGTCACCCCCGCCGCGGAAAGAGTCTGCTCCACACCCGGGTCTAATCCGTATTGCAATAAGGTTCCAAGAGGCGATTCCTGCGTAACCAGAGCTTCCATCTGGCTTTCCACTTCCTGGCGCTTTTCCTCTTCGCTCTTAATATCCACTTTCCAACCGAGAAGCTTGGCCGCCAGGCGGACGTTTTGTCCCTTTTTGCCAATGGCCAGGGACAATTGCGAATCGTCCACAATCACTTCCATGTGCTTGTCGAGCGGGTTCAGAATGGTGACACGGCTGATTTTAGCCGGGCTCAGCGCATGGGTCGCAAATTGAATGGGGTCGTCGGAATATTCAATGATGTCTATCTTTTCGCCACGTAGTTCGCGGATGATAGATTGCACGCGCATGCCTTTCATACCCACGCAGGCACCCACGCAATCCACATCGCGGTCGCGGCTTTGGACCGCAATCTTAGTACGTTCCCCGGCTTCCCGGGCGCAGCCCTTGATGGTCACCGTGGAATCGTAAATTTCAGGCACTTCCTGCTCGAACAAGCGTTTTACCAATTCCGGATCTGCGCGCGAAACGACCACGCCAGGACCTTTGCTAGCTTTATCGACAATCTTGATGACGCAGCGGACGCGGTCGCCGATGCTGAAACTTTCCAGGCGCGATTGTTCTTTTTTGGGAAGCCGGGCCTCAGTCTTCCCCAAGTCGAGCACCAGGTCCTGCCCCTCTATTCGTTTCACGACGCAGTTGACCAACTCGCCGGCGCGTCCTGAATATTCGTTGAAAACCGTCTCGCGTTCCGCCTCGCGCACTTTTTGAAGGATCACCTGTTTCGCAGTCTGGGCGGAGATGCGACCTAAAGCATCCGTAGGTTTCGGGATGCGCAGTTCGCCGCCAATCGCCGCAGACGCATC
>JAYTGM010000260.1:0-5449 GCA_043733425.1 Terriglobia bacterium | reverse complement strand
ATCCCGCGAAAATCCCTTCGCCCCCCAAGTTCTTCGGTGGAAATCACCGCTGACGTATTCTGCGCCTGTTCCAGCGCATCAGCGGGAAACCGGTGCGGGATGTGATGTTTGCGAATGATAATTTCCACATCGACGCCGAAATCTCCTGGCCGCCCAAGAATCTCTACTACCCGCCCGACCGCGTCTTCGTGCCTTCCCTGCCCCGCAAACTCCAGCACCTCTACATTCACAATCATGCCGTCCAGATCGGCAATGTTGTGGACCGTGACAGGCGCGGCCCCGATGCGATTGCGCTCAGCAGCGGGAGGGAACGCCATGTCCTCCGGAATGGTGATCCAATCCCGAAGACGCTCGTCCTGGGGAACCACATATAGACCTCGCTTGCTTATGTGAAACTTGCCCACAACAGTGGGATGCGCGCGCTTGAGTATTTTTACAATCTCGCCATCGGCGCGCCCATCGCTTTCCACACGCTTGATCCGCACAATCGCCCGATCCCCGTTCATCGCCGCGCGCGTGGCGTTCGCCGGGATAAAAATATCGCCGTTGATGCCTTCCACTTTCCGATCGGGAATCAGAAAACCAAAGCCATCGCGGTGAATGCTAAGCCTTCCCGAGGCAAACTCACGGCCGCACGCCGTCGCCGCGAAGTAGCCGGGCCGGATCTCCATCAGTTCACCGCCGTCCACCAGGCGATCCAGCGAAACCTCCAGCTTCCCGCGCTCGTCGCCCTTAATGTGTAACTCCCGAATCAACTGCTTTAAATTCGCCTTGCCGTGCGACAGTTTCAGGATGTGCTGCAGCAGCACGGCATCTTTCATAGTTCGATTATCATAGACAAAGATGAAAACCTTTCTCGCAATTGCCTTGGCGGCCGGATCGGCTTTTGGTGCCACCATCCCGCGGCCCGCGCCAGAACTCGCCATTCACATGACGGATGGTTCGCAAACGCTGCTCAGCACTTATAAGGGCAAAGTCGTATTGCTCGCGTTTGTATTCACCACCTGCCCCCATTGCCAGAATGTAACCGGCATTTTGAACAACCTGCAACCGGAGTATGCACCCAAAGGCGTGCAGATTCTGGAAAGCTGTTTCAACGAAGGCGCCCAAAATCTGACTGCGGATTTTCAGAAGACTTATGTGCGCGGCTTTCCGGTTGGCTTCAACGAAAAGATGACGGTGTTGGAGTTTCTGCAGCACTCAGCGATGGAGCCTTACTATGTTCCGATTATTGTTTACGTGGACCGTAAGGGTATGATCCGCTCTCAATACATCGGCGATGAAAAATATCTGGCGAACCCGGAGCAGAGCATTCGCACCAGTCTGGATGCGCTGCTGAAAGAGGGCCCGGGCGTTAAGGCTCCGGCACACCGCAAAGCTTCCACCACCACTTCTTCGCTGCGCCATTAAACTAAGCCTCAACGTCCGCCGGTTTCGGACGTCAAACCAGATGATGCCGCGCGCCGCGCTCTCACTCCTGCTCATTTCGGCATCGGCGATCGGTGCGGCTCCGTTGCGATTCGCTCGCGCCGGTGAGCTCGATGGCACAACTGAAGTTCAATTGCATGCGGCGGAATCGTGGCGTGCTGCTATCCGCAACACACCTCTCCCGCAAGGCGCTCGCCTGCGGACTGCCGCCGGAAGTCGCTTCGAAGCGGAGATGGACGATGGCACGGTACTGCGGCTTGCGGGAGAGTCTCTGGCGGAAATTGCCGACCTTACACAGCTATCAACCGGCCAGAAAATCACCCTGTTTTCTCTTGATCACGGCATATTCTATTTCACCGCTCGCCCGCAATCGCGAGATTCTCTCTCCGTCGCCTTGCCCGGCGCGCAGATCACCCTGCGGCAGCGCGCGCGAGTTCGTTTCGAAATTTCAGATAGCTTTACTCAAGTTGCGGTTCTTGAAGGAGTAGTCCGGTTCTCCACGCCCACCGCCGAACTGGATTTACGGGAAGGACACCTGGCCCGAATCGATTCCGGCCGGGCGGGCCGCTTTGAGCTTCTTCGCGACGTTCCGCAACTTGAAAGTGACGATTGGAGCCAAAAGCGCGATGCCGCGCAGGAAAAAAGCCTGTCTACCCGGCATCTGCCCCGCATCAACTTTGGTGCCGCCGATCTTGATCTCGCAGGCTCCTGGCTACAGACCGACGATGCCGGAATCGTCTGGAAACCCAAAGTAGCCGATAGCTGGGCACCATTTCAATGCGGCACGTGGCGTTGGTTCGATGAGATAGGCTACACCTGGATTGCGGCTGAAACATGGGGCTGGGTCCCTTACCATTACGGGCGCTGGTTGCAAAATGCATCGCTCGGCTGGGTCTGGGCTCCGGGTTCCAGCAACATCTTCAAACCTGGCGAAGTCTTCTGGATGCGTGCCGCCGGTTTGGCCTTGTGGGGTCCTTTGGCCCCGGGCGAATTCTGGACCGGTGCCGGTCCCGCGCGCCAGTTTGCGGCATTCAACACCACCGCTGCAAAATTTGAGTTGGGTCAGCGGGAACTCGACCCCTCTGTACCGTTCGTGCGTCCCAAAGAATTGCTTACCGCCGCCCAATTCACCGTAGCTTTGCCATCTCCACCGCTTGTAGGCAGCCGCTTCGATGCGGTAAATCCTCCTCTCAGGTCCACCGGCGTGGGCACTATCAGCCTGTCGGCGCCGGAAGTCTCTGTACCGGGCGCGAGCTATGAAGCCCGCCCGGTTACGGTTACGCCCGCCACAATTGCGCTCCCGTCGCCCCGCCCTGCAACCACGATCGTCATTGATCGCCCGGTGTACGTTGAAGTTCCAGAGCCGGTTGAAATCTATTACCCTGTTCCGTATTACACCGGCGTCGTTGTCCTGAACCCCGCCCCGGCTAAGCCACCGAAAACCGATCGCAACCCACCGGGCAAAAAGCACGGCAAGTCGCCGGAAACTCCTGAACCTGCCACTCCGGATAAGCCCACGGGCTCTTAACATGGCGTCGTTCCAATTCGGATTCAATCCACCCGTTCTGTTAGCGCGTGAATTGATGCGCGAATACGCCGCGCAGCTTGGCGTCGAGCTCTCTTTTCAAAACTTTGAAACCGAGCTAGCTGAGTTGCCAGGCAGATACGCGCCGCCGAAAGGATGTCTGCTAGTAGCATATTCCGGCACTGAAGCCGCCGGCTGCGGCGCATTTCGCCCGCTATCTGATGATCTCTGCGAAATGAAGCGTTTATATGTGCGTCCTGCTTACCGGGGGCAGGCCTTGGGCCGCAAGATTGCTGAAACCCTGCTCAAGCAAGCGCAGCTTGCGGGTTACCGCGCCATACGGCTCGATACTCTAGCTACCATGCGCCCCGCAATTTCGCTGTATGAATCGCTCGGCTTCCAAAAGATACCGCCGTACTATAGCAACACAATCGAAAATTCCGTCTTTATGGAACTCAACTTATGTGAAGCTCCCTAACCTTCTGGGCCAGTTCCCGCGATGTATATGGTTTGCGAAGAAACGGGTAACCCGCTAGCCGCTCCATCGATTCAGGCTCGCAAAAACCACTTGAAAATAACAGCGGCGGGTTTGGCGATATCGCAAGCAAGTGATCCAGAGCCTCTTCTCCACTCATCACCGGCATCGACAGGTCCATCAGGATTAGTGAAATCGAACTACGTTCGCGCCGATAAATGTCCACGCCTTCTTTTCCATTCGATGCAAAAAGTACCTTGTAGCCATGCCGCGTCAGCGAGGCTTCCGCCAACCTGCGCACGCTTGGTTCGTCATCCACGATCAGCACGGTTCCCAATCCCTGAAAATCAGAGTCTGTCTCCGAAGTGTGTTCCTGCTCCGCCGATTCCAGATCGGCAGGAAACAAAATCACAAATGTTGTTCCCTCACCCAAGCGAGTCCTTACGTCAACCGCGCCTCTATGGCTCCTGACAATTCCCAAAGCGGAAGCCAAGCCAAGCCCTCTACCCTTTGTTTTGGTTGTGAACAACGGATCGAAAATCCGTTCCTTCACAGCCTCGGTCATCCCGCATCCGGTGTCCTGTACCTCGACAGCCACATAAGTACCTGGCGGCAGGTTATTCGTCATCCGGGTCATCGCCTCTAAATCCGCCAAGCTGTAATCGCGGCAATGGGTCACAATCCGAATGGTCCCTTCTTCGTCGCCCAAGGAATCTGCCGCATTGATCACAAGGTTCATCACAATTTGCTGAATCAGGAAACCATCGCCGCTGACGGGCGGCAATCCTGGGGCTAAGCTCCACTCCAGTCGGACCTTTCGGGAAATAGGCAGTTCAATCAACTCACCAATTTCACGAACCAGCTTTGACATCTCAATCGCACTGGATTTGCCGCGCGGCTTGGCGGAGTAGTTCACTAGCTGATCGGTCAGTCCGCTAGCCAGTTCGCTGGCGCGGATCACTTCCCCAATGTTCTGCTGGGCCGGGTGTCCGTCGCTCAGAGTTTGGAGTGCCAATGTCGCGTTGGCAATAATGGTTGTCAGCAGATTGTTGAAATCGTGGGCGATCACGCTGGAAAGTAAACCCAGAGTCTTCAACTTTTGTGCCGTGCGTGCCTGTTCCTCCAAAGCTTTTCGCTCGGAAAGATCCAGCACAAAAGCCATACAGGTCCAATCTGGAGGAGCATTTAGAAGAACTCCGCCCACCCAGACAGGCAGCACGGAACCATCCTTGCGGTAGAACTCTTTTTCGAAAGGGGAAAAGGAGCCGTGGGCGATGGCTTTCTCATGCGCCTGTTCGTCCATGCGGCGGTACTTTGAAGGCGTTATCTCGCGCCAGAACAACTCGCCGCGTAGAATCGATTCGCGGCATTGCCCTGTCATTTTCAGGAACGATTCATTCGCGTCCAGCACACGCTCGTGATTAATCTCCAAAATCCCAATCACGTTCGAATCGAAGAGTGCGCCAAAACGCTGCTCTGTGTTTTGCAACACAGATAGCACTTGGTCGGCGCGCTCCTGAGCTTCCGTCACCGCCATACCTACGGACTCACATTCAGCCAACTGCCGCTCAAGCTCCAGTACCCGTGTACGCAGCGCTGTTATGTCTAATGTCCCCAAGTCCATTTTACGAGGGGATGAGCTAATGACCCCTAAAAATATTTAGCAATCCGAGGGCCCTCAAAAGTAAATAGTAGCTATATCTTCTCGACCGTCTTATGTCTGTTGCCCTGCTTCGGGGATGATTGAATCAGCGCTTCCAACTGCGCCTCGGGAATCGCCAAAGCCAGCTTCAGTGTTTTGCCTTCGGTAGTTACGTTCAAGCTTTGAACCAGCGTCCCCACTGATGCGCCGGCTTCTCCCCCGCCTGTCTGAATCATGGATGCAAGAAACTTCACCACATCTCCCAGCGCCGTCGCATCCTTATCCGAATTTGCCACTAGTTCCCCCGTCACCTGTATCGGAGAATTGAAGGTAACGCTCCCGCTGGTTTCCGTCACATTCTTGAGCAAGTCGCCTTGCA
>JAYTGM010000259.1:0-13965 GCA_043733425.1 Terriglobia bacterium | reverse complement strand
TTCTCGCCCCACTTTTTTAGTTCCAGAAGGTTGTACGTTAGCTCCATCGCCTGCATGGGATAGGGTTCGGAGCGGGCATCTTCCGGCAGCGGGCTGGGCTCGCCGGAGACGCCGAGCCTGCGTTCGGCTTCGCAATAATATTTCTCGAGTTCTTTCCACTCCAGGGGCCAATCGACGTATAGCCCGTACATCGATTTCAGCCGGAGATCTTCTTCCGAGAACCGGTTACAGGTGCCGCCCCAATGCATTGCGGAACCACCCACAGCCATGGTACGGGAGATGATTCCCTTTCCCGCCTGGTCCTCAATGAAATCGCCGGGCCATGCGTTTTCACCGTAAGCAATATTGCGGCGGCGGTACTCCATTCGATTTTCGAAATCGAACAGCCTCTTTCCGGCCTCCACGATGTTGATGCTGGCGCCGGGCCGCAACTCAGTGAGCTTCTGGGCCAGCATCGCGGCGGAGATGCCGCCCCCGATGATGCAGATATCACTTTCGAAGCGCGGCATTAGAAACGCTCCGTCAAGGAAGCGGGCTTCTTGTTGGAGCCGTCCAGTCCACGGCAGGTGTCGCGTTTTATGGCAGCGCGATAGCAGAGGTCGTTTGCTTCCGCACTGCGGAAATAGAAACTCATCAGATCTGCAATCACGCTTTTGCCTTCTGGAATGCGCGGCAAATCTTTGATTTGAGCTTGATCGAGCGCGGCGGCAATAGCATCCGCGGTCAGCGGAACGGGAAGGGCGGCAAGTTGCCGGATGTACTCAAGCGCGGGGGATGGCGGCTTCGGCCGCACGCGCGTGAAACCATAACCGTGCTCCGTATCCGCGCCGGGCCGGTATTCGCGGACATAACGCACAAACGCTTCCGCCATGCGGTCAGGGTTGCATGTGGACGGAAGAACGTGAGCGGCCAATGTCTTGAGTGCCGTAGCCTGATCGGCGGGGAATTGAATGTTCTGAGACCAGGCACGGATCGCTGTCGAGCAGCCTACCAGCCATTGCAGTGCATTGCGGCGGTGCATGAATATCAGGGAGTATCCCAGAGTTTTATAAGACCGTCAAACTCTGTTACGATTCTACTAATCTCTGTTCGCTTATCCGCGGCACTGTTGTCCGCACACTCCAGAATCATCAGGTAAACCGAAATGAAAACGTGGGTATTTTTTCTGATTGCCGCAGGTGCGTGTGTTGCCCAGGACACTACTGCGACGATTGCAGGGCAGGTCCAGGACGCATCCGGAGCAGGCATTCCGGGAGCAAGAGTAACGGCGCACAATCAGCAAACCGGTCTGGAGCGTTCCGTGGTTACTGGTGAGAGTGCGAACTACACACTGCCATTGCTCCCCATCGGGACCTACGATGTCGCAGCGGAAAAAGAGGGCTTCAAAAAGTTGTTGCAGACCGGAGTCACTCTTCAGGTAGACCAGCACGCCCGCGTCGATTTCAAGCTGCAAATAGGAGCGACCAACGATAGCGTGCAAGTCACCGCTGAAGTGCCTCTCACGCAAACGGATAGTTCGTCGATTGGCTCTGTTATCGACAACACGAAAGTGGTGGAACTGCCGTTGAATGGGCGTCAGTTTTACAATCTGGCTCTTCTGGTGCCAGGGGTTGCGCCGCCCGCTCAGGGCTCTATTCTGAGTTTCCGGGGCGGCTTCAACGTGGCGGGGGCGAGTGAACTGAACAACAATTTCACTTTGAACGGGCTGGACAATAACAACCAGCTTTTGAGCGCGCCCGCCTTTCGTCCGTCGATCGATGCCATTCAGGAATTCAAGATTCTGACCGGAGTATTTCCGGCCGAATATGGCCGCAACTCAGGTAGCCAGGTGATTGTTACGACGAAATCGGGAACCAACAGCTTCCATGGCACTGCGTTTGAGTTCGTCCGCAATCAGATTTTCGATGCGGCCAATTTTTTCACGCCTTCGAACGCCAACAAGCCGGTCTTCAAACAAAATCAATTTGGCGGCACGCTGGGTGGACCGATTATCCGGAACAAGACTTTCTTTTTTACCAGCTATGAAGGCACTCGTTCCACGCAGCAGATTACGGCGCTTACCAACGTGCCCACACCTGCGATGGTGAGCGGTGATTTCTCCGGTATTGCGAGAACCGTTAACGATCCGCTTACAGGCAAGGCGTTCCCCGGCAATATGATCCCGGCCAATCGCTTCGACCCGGCCGGCTTGTTCCTGGCGAAATTCTATCCGGTGCCCACCATCACAACGCCAGCCGGACAACTGCCCACAAACAACTACACCTTCAGCCAACCGCAGGTGGATGCTTTGAACCTGGGCTCTGTGCGTGTGGACCACCAGTTCTCTGACAAAGATTCCGTGAATCTAAGTTTTAACGATTTCGAAGATACTGCGCTGACGCAGAACAACACAGTCTGCGGTTCGCGGGTAATTCCCGGATTCGATTGCACCGTGCTGTTGCTGGCTCGCCTTGGCGGGCTTACTGAGACTCATATTTTCAGCCCGAATCTGATCAATCAAGTGCGTTTCGCCTATTCGGAGTTTCAAAATCCCCGCGCCACTAACGATCAGAGCATCAACTTTCTGCAGATGTTCAACATCACCGGCACACGGTTCGATGGCAGCGCGCGCACTGGTGTGCCGTCCGTGAGCTTGACAGGTTTTGCGGGTATAGGCGAGCCGACCAACTTCCCACAGGTGCGCACCGACAACACCTTCCAGCTTGCGGACGACGTCACTTTCAATCGGGGAAAGCATGCCTTTAAGTTCGGCACCGATCTTCATCGCTTCCAATCGAACGGAACCATCGTTGGGAACGGCCGGGGCTCCTACAATTTCAGCGCGCAGAGTTCCGCGCCCACAACCGGTTATTCGTTTGCGGATCTGCTGCTCGGGCTGCCCACCAGCACGGCCCGCAGTCCTTATAGCCCGCGGATTTATGACCGCACAGGTATTTACGCCGGCTATATTCAGGACGATTGGAAGGTCACTTCGCGGCTGACGCTGAACATCGGCCTGCGTTACGAATACAACCTGCCCACGTTTGAAAAGTACAACATACTCAGCAACTTCAACCCTTCGACAGGCGGCATTGACATCGCGGGCAAGAGCGGAGTTCCGCAAGGGCTCTGGAACGGAAATTATAAGGATTTTGAGCCACGATTCGGTTTTGCGTTCTCTCCCTTCAGCAACTCCCGGACCGTGATTCGCGGCGGGTACGGCTTGTTCTACAACGCACCAGCGCTGAACGCCGTGAATAGCGGGCCGCAGCAGAACAACGCGCCCTACGTAGCGTCTCAAACTTTCAATTCGAGCCTTGTACTTCCCATCACTCTCGCCAACCCTTACCCGGCGGCCGCTGCAGGCGCAGGCAGCTTAACGCTGTCCGCTTTCAACCGCCATCAGCCTGATGCTCAGATCCAGCAGTGGAGTTTCAATATTCAGCAGGAGCTCACACGGTCGATGGTGCTTGAAGTGAATTATCAGGGTTCAAAAGGAACCCACTTGCCGCTCTACTACAACATCAACCAGCCGCCGCCCGGTCTGGGAACTGTTGCCCAGAAGCAGGCGCTCCGGCCATACCCGCAGTTCGGCAACATCAACTTCCTAGACGCTGCGGGCAACTCGAGTTATCACGGCTTGTTGTCAAAATTGCAGCAGCGATATTCGAACGGGTTATCGTTTCTGGCGTCTTATGCGTGGGGCAAGTCGGTTGACGATTCGCCGGGTACGCCTTACAACGTAGTGCCATCAAGATCGGCAGCCATGAATCCACACAATTTTCAGCTTGAGCGTGGGCTTTCGGGCTTCGATATCCGTCACCGGTTCGTGTTCAGCCCGGTTTACGAGCTCCCCTTCGGCCCCGGCCGAAAGTATGCAAGCGGCAACAGGTATGCAGGCTGGGTGGTAGGCGGATGGGAAATTTCTGGCATCATGAGCATGCAGACTGGCAGACCTTTCACCGTTCTGGTCAGCACCGATAATGCCAACGTGCTTGGCAATGTGGACAGGCCAAACGTCATAGGCAACACCAACGCCGGGCCGCACACCGTTCAGCAGTGGATCAATGTGAATGCGTTTCAGCTGGCACCTGCCGGTACCTTCGGCAACGAAGGCCGAAACGCGGTGATGGGACCGGGGTTGGTGAACCTCGATGTCTCATTGAGCCGGGTGTTTAAGGTCAGCGAACGGCTAGCGATACAATTTCGCGCAGAGTCCTTTAACGTTGTGAACCACCCGAATTTCGATCAACCGTCGCAGACGTTCGGAGTTGCCGGGTTCGGTTCCATCACTGCGGCGGAAGCACCGCGGCAGATCCAGTTTGCGGCGAAAGTGCGGTTCTAAAGCGTGCGTTCGTTTATTCTTCTGGCGGCGGGTATCGCGCTCGTAAATGCACAAGCGAACCCAATTGTGATTCAGGCCAGTACGGTCTTCGATGGCAAGGGCGGTGTACTGAAGGACGTCCGCATTACAGTTCAAGACGCGAAGATTGTGAAGATGGAGCGGGGTGGTGCGGGGCCTGCAACTTATGACTTGCGCGGGCTTACCGTTCTGCCAGGCTGGATCGATACGCACGATCACATTGGCTGGCATTTCAACAAGCAGAACCGCGCGGATATGACGAAGGAAACGCCAGCCGAGTTTGCGTTGAACGGGGCAGGGAATGCCTATGCAACTCTGATGGCCGGGTTTACGACGATTCAGAGCCTGGGTGCTTTGACGGATCTCGATTTGCGCGATGCCATCGCGAGGGGAATAATTCCGGGCCCCCGCATTCTTACTTCGCTCGCGCCGTTGAATGAAAACTCTGGAACCCCGGAGCAGATCCGCTCGCTGGTTCGCGAACGCGTGGCGCAAGGTGCAGACGCGATCAAAATCTTCGCAACCAAGAGCATCCGCGATGGCGGCGGCCAGACTATGACGGACCAGCAGATTCAGGCGGCATGCGGCGAAGCGACCAGGTTAGGGAAGCGCTCCGTCGTGCATGCCCATGCGTCCGGAGGAGCAAAAGCAGCGGTGCTGGCAGGCTGCACAAGCGTGGAACACGGTTCCCTTCTCGATAACGAAACGCTGGATCTGATGGCCAGGCACGGAACGTTTCTTGATCCTAATGTTTCCACCACGCACAACTACCTGGAACATAAAAAAGAATACCTGGGGATCGGCAATTACACTGAGGAAGGCTTTGCGGAGATGGAGAAAGCTCTTCCTATCCGGCTGGAAACCTTCCACCGCGCGCTCAAGCGCCACTTGAAAATTGTTTTTGGCACGGATGCGACGGCCGGAGCACACGGGCGGAATGCGGAAGAGTTCATTTACCGTGTGAAAGATGGTGGTCAACCGCCCATGGAAGCCCTGGTGAGTGCAAACTCACTTGCGGCCGAAGCTTTGCGTATCGGCGATACGGTGGGATCGATTGCGCCGGGGATGCAGGCTGACCTGATCGCACTGGAGGGAGATCCCCTGAAAGACATCACCGCGGTCCGCCGCGTTGTATTCGTGATGAAAGCTGGTAAAGTCTATCGAAATGTTCACTAAATTCCAACTCAGTATTTCCGCTTTCCTCCTGGCCACAATGCCTGCCGTGTTCGCGCAGCAGCAGCCAATCGTCATCAACGCGGGCACCGTCCTCGATGGCAAAGGCGGTGTCAGTAAGAACGTCTCCATCACCGTGGCTGGTCACAAGATTGATCGAGTCGGTGCATCCGCCAAGAATGCCACCTATGATCTGCGCAACCTGACCGTGCTGCCCGGCATGATCGATACGCATGTGCATATCGGATGGCACTTCGGTCCGGATGGGCGGTATCAGCCGAGAGATGAATCGCAGACCACAGCTATGGGTTACGCGATGGAGAATGCGTACGTCACGCTGATGGGCGGGTTCACCACAGTGCAAAGCGTGGGCAGCCCGATTGATGGCGATCTTCGAACGGCGCTCAATCGCGGGGTGCTCCCCGGCCCCCGCGTGTTGACCTCGTTACGCGCCATTAATGATCCGTCGCAGACGCCGGAGCAGATCCGCGAAGCCGTGAAGAAAATGAAAGCGGACGGCTCCGACCTGGTGAAGATTTTCGCGTCCAAGAGTTTTCGTGACGGCGGAGGGGCCACGCTAAGTAACGAACAGATTGTAGCGGCTTGTAGCGAAGCCAAGGCCCAGGGTTTGCGCACCTTGGTGCACGTGTATGGTCCGGAGACCATCGTTCAGGTTGCGGATGCAGGTTGCACGCAGGTGGAACACGGGACTCTGATTACCCCGGAAGTCTTGAAACACTTGGCCGCGAAAGGCACGTATTTCGATCCGAATATTGGGCTGGTCGCGCAGAATTACCTGGAGCACAGAGCGAACTATCTGGGGATCGGCAACTATACCGAAGAGGGCATGGCGGCGATGGCGCGCTCCATACCGATTGCTCTGAAAGTATTCAAAGAGGCGCTGGCCACGCCTGGTCTGAAGATCGTCTACGGCACGGACGCGGTTGCCGGCGCGCACGGGCATAACGTGGAAGAGTTGATTTACCGCGTGCAGAAGGGCGGGCAGGACCCCAAAGCCGCGATCACTTCGGTTACCTCTCTGTCAGCCGAATCGCTCAACATGGCAAGCCAGATCGGAAGCATCGCACCGGGGATGGAAGCTGACCTGATCGCAGTGGAAGGCGATCCGCTACAAGACATCACCGCTCTGCGCCGGGTGCGGTTCGTGATGAAGGGCGGGAAAGTTTTTAAGCAGCCGTAAATTTTGAGCCGGAATTCATGATCGAAGAGAGTACCTTTTTAGATGGGCGCCATCGTAGGAGCCGCCGCCGAGGACTTCTTCGGCATGGTGGGGTTCAGGGCGTAGCGGGTCAGGTCGCGTTCCATCTGGCGTAAGCTGGCTTCGTTTACCGGGTCAGCGTCTTTCATTCCTGCCACCTGGGTCCGCAATGTGGCTACAGAGGACATCACGACCGCTCTCACGTCCGGAGTGGCCGTGGAGCTGGCACCAAGCGTCATCACGGAATCGAGGAATACGCGCTGCGTCTGCCGTTGAAGCGAACGCAGCATGCCCTTCGGTGCAGGCGCGCTGAAAACCTTTTTCGCGCAAGCGTCGATAGTCTCGGGAAGAGTAAGCGCGTTGGGTTGGCGATCGGTAAAGCCAATCAGGCGGGCCGCCGTTTCCGGTTCGAAAAGCTGATCGAACACCAGGCCTGCAATGGTGCGGGCTGCGGCTAAATGATCGAAGGCGTAGCCGGTGGAAGATTCCATGTTCTCCTGATCGGGGCCGCGGGCTGCTCTGCCGCCGCCGTTTCCACGGTCAATCGCCACTGTCAGGCTGGCCAACAGCGGTTCGGGGATAGCCAAGCTGGCAGCGTCCACATCGTCCAGAAGCAATCCAAGAATTTCGCGTTGTTTGGCGGCGGGTACAATTTCTGTGGGCGGCAATGAATCGCCCTTTACGGCGTAGTTTGTGTACATGCCGCCGACATAGCGGACGCCGCTATCGATGGACCAGCGGTGGTGCAGGTAAGTCATCCAAAGCCGAATTCCGCGCAGGTTTCCGTAAGGCTCGCCGTCTTTCAAAACGGCGGGGCCATAGTTAGCCAGCAGGATCTTGCGCTGTGCGGCGGCTTGGCGCATGTATTCGGCTGGGTCCGGCCCATCGTCATAACGGTTCCAGCGCGGGTCACTCGGGGGAGTGAACATCAGCCCCTGCTTGCGCATGTCTTGGATGATGTTCTCAAGCCCGGCCTTCTCTTTCGCGGGAGCAAATTCGGTGTAGGCATAGCGGACGGTCATGGTGTCGTAAGCGCCAATTTGCTTCTGATACGCATCGGTCATGTCGATTTTTCCGTTCACGATCTTGAGGCGCGGGGAAGGGTATTCCATCACGCTGGCGCGGTCATTCATGCTGGAATTCCAGTTGTGATCGAAACCCAGCGTATGGCCGGTTTCATGCGCGGTCAGAAGAGCCTGGCGGAGCAGGACAAGCTGCTGTTCCGTTTCTGGTGTGGAATACGGGGGCAGGCCGGAATCCAGGAATCCGCCGTCGAAATCGCCGAACCCCCGATTGCTGCCGGTGTTCCTGCTGGTAGGAGGTTCGTAAGTCTGCCAGTAGCGGCTTACGGTGCGGACGCGGTCTGATTCCAGACGGACACGCGCCGCCAGAATCTCGCCGGTGCGCGGGTCGGTCAGGCCGCCCCCCGTGGAATAGCCGCGCTCATCGCGATCCACCCAGTAAATCTGGTTATAGCGGACGTCCATCGGGTCCATATCCGGCGGAGTATCGCGAATCTGCAGAGCATTCTTAAATCCCGCGGCTTCGAACGCCTTGTTCCACCATAGGAAACCGTCTTTCATCGCCGAGCGGGTCGGCTCTGGAACGGCGGCGTCCAGATAATAAACAATCGGCTGCTTCGGTTCGCTGAGGGCTGCGTTGGGGTCTTTCTTTTCCAGGCGATGGCGCCGCACCCACTCCACCACGTTGGTCGAGGTGGGAGGCAGCGAGTAATCGACAAAACGGATGCCTTGGACGCCAATGCGCGGGTCAGCAACGCGTGGCTGGTAACCCACGGGCGGTTCGACAAAGCTATAGTGCAAACGGCCCGTCAGGACGCGCGCTTCAGGAGCGGTACGGGCGCCGCCAGAGACGGCTTCGTAAGTCACTGTGACTTCCACTTCGCTGTTCTTCGGGAAGCCTTTGGTGTGCGGCAGGTAGATGGCGCTGCGGGTTGGATCGAAACGCCAGGTGGTGCCGGCGACAAATTCAACGGCTTGGGGCCCACCGCGAGGCGCACCGGCACTGGGCGCCGCAAATCCGGCAGCATCACGGACCACGAAAGGGGTGGCGTCTACGATCACTTTCCCGGCGTCAGTGCGGATCACGGGAAGACTGGCGAGGATGGAATCCGGGAAGGACGCATCGATCCCTTTTTGGATTCCCGGGCCGCCGGTGCCCGCGCGAAAACGGAGATTCTTTTGCACCACCATCACCTTAGGGCCGACGCGCTGAAACTGAATCACCCCGCCTTCGCCGCCGCCGGCCCACTCCAACCCGACGCTGCCGGAGCCGCTGCCTTTCGCGACGGAAGTGAAGTAAAGGATGTCTTGATCGAACCGCGTGAGCTCGAACAGAAGGCGGCCCTGGTCAGCGTCCCAGAGCATGGGGACAAAGCCTTCCCTTCGTTCGAAACTGGTTTGCGCGAATAGTGAACCGGACAGTAAAGCTGTTAGTGCGAAAGTTCTGGTGGCCGAAATATTCATGGCTTTCTCCTGGGGTTTAGGCCACAACGGGGTGGAAGAAAAGCGATCATACCAGAACTCTTCGAGTCCGATTCCTCGCAAATGGGACGCAGTTTCTCCGCCATCCAAACCACAGCCGGCAGAAATACGCTGGAGGGGGCGCAGCCATTTATACATGTGTCATACTACGTCGATTCAGGTGTCGGTCCAAGTTTTGGCTTAGCTGCAACGTTCGCTGCAGGCCGCGGCATACTTTCTTGTCGTGGGGATTCTAATGAAGCGCGCAGCTCTTCTTTTTCTATGCCTGATTTCTTCCCAAGCCCTGGCTCCAGCCCAATCGGTTAGAGCGACCATCCTGGGAACCGTTCTCGATCCCTCAGGCGCGGTTATGCCTAAGGCGACCGTCACTGCCCGGCAGACTGCTACCGGTCTCACCCGCACTGAGCTCACCAATGACTCCGGCGAATATTCCATCACCCAACTTCCCATTGGGCTCTACACTCTAACTGTTGAAGAACCCGGCTTCAAAAAGGCTGAGCGCACTGGCGTCGAATTGCGCGTGGACGATAAGCTCCGCATAGACTTCACGGTGGAAGTAGGCCAAACAACAGACACTGTTGCGGTCGAGGCCACTAACCCGGTCATCAGTACAGATTCCTCCACCCTCGGCAACGTCGTCGATAACAAGACGGTCACCGAACTGCCCCTGAACGGCCGCAATTTTCTTCAGTTGAATCTGCTGGTGCCTGGCGTGAACCAGGGTGTGAAAGGTTCGCAGAACCAGACTCAGGGCGGCTCCATCTCGGTCAACGGCGCACGCGAGCAATCGAACAACTTCCTGCTGGACGGGATGGACAACAACGATCTTGCGATCAATCAGTACGCCGTCGCTATTTCCACCGAAGCCATTCAGGAGTTTAAGGTTCAGGCGAGCACCTATTCCGCTGAGTTCGGCCGCAGCCCCGGCGCACAGATCAACGTGGCAACCAAGGCCGGTACCAATGCTGTACACGGCGTTCTCTATGAATACTTGCGGAACGACGCGCTCGATGCCAAGAACTTTTTCGACCGGCCCGGCCGCATTCCTGAATACCGCCGCAACCAGTTCGGTACATCCGTGGGCGGCCCCATTAAACGCAACAAGACTTTCTTCTTCGGCAATTACGAAGGCAATCGGATCCGGCAGGGAATCACGAAAGTAGCCACTGAACCCACCACCGCCATTAAGAATGGAAACTTCTCCGCGCTTTCGACCGTGATCTATAACCCTGAATCGCTACACTCGGTCAACGGCGTTCTGGTGCGCGATCCATTTCCGGGCAACATCATTCCGCCCTCGCAGATTTCCCCCGTGGGCCGTGCCGTAGCCGCTCTCTACCCTACGCCGAATACGCCGGGCACTTCGCCCGCAAATGGCCTGTACACGTCCAGCCCCACCAAAACGGACGATTTTAACCAGTACACAATTCGCGTCGACCACCGTTTCAATGACAATCACTCCCTGTTTGGCCGCTACAGCTTCAGCAAAGAAGACCGGTTCGATACGTTCGATTCGTTCTGCGCCGGCCCGAACAACGTCCCCGGTTTCGGGTGTAACACGCTGAACGACGGGCAGCAGGTGGTGCTCGATTACATTTGGCTCATCAGTGCCAATAAAGTGAATGAGGCGCGTACCTCATTCACGCGGGTGCGCGGCGGCATCTTCCAACAGAACCAGGGGCATGATATCGCCGGTCAATTAGGAATCGCAGGCACCTCCCGCAACCCTCAGGATTTTGGCGTTCCGCTGATCAATGTAACCGGCTACGACCGTGTTGGGGAAGCCACCAACCTGCCGCAGGATCGTCACGACAACACCTTTGAATGGGCCGATTCTTTATCCTGGACCACCGGTCGCCACACCATCAAGTTCGGTACAGAGATCCGGCGATTCGGCGAGAACTTCCTCTTCGATGCCAGCGCCCGCGGTACCCTGAACTTCACGCCGTTCTTCACAGCCCAGACCGCTACCACCGCGGCAGGCGTAGTGAACGCCGTGTCCGGTACAGGCAATGCTTTTGCAGATCTGCTCTTGGGTGACGTGAACACTGCCAACGTGAGCCGCTCTTTTGCGGGTCCCAGCGCCAGCACTGTCGCGGGGCTTCGTCAAACCTCTTATAACTTTTTCGGGCAGGACGATTTCCGCGTTCTTCCCAACCTCACTTTAAACGTCGGAGTGCGCTGGGAATACAACGCTCCCACGATCGATAAGTACAATCACCTCGCTACGTTCGATCCGACATTCCCCACTTCCACCCCGCTGCCCTATATCAGAGTCTCTACCGCCGCAAAGCCCACTATTTACAACGCTTCAAAGAAAGAGTTTTCACCACGATTCGGCTTCGCTTGGACCCCTCTCGGGCCCAAGACCGTGATCCGCGGTGGATACGGCCTCTATTGGGACGTGAAGTTGCTCAATGTGATCCTCAATTCCGCATTGACGGCACCGTTTCTGACTGGGTATTCCTTCAACCAGAGCATCAACGGCTTGCCGAACATCAGCCTTGCCAATCCGTATGGAGGGTCAACTGGCGGGCCCGCCATTCCCAGCACCTCATGGGTGGAACAACCCTTCCGGGATGGCTACGTGCAGCAGTGGAACTTCAATCTACAGCGGGAACTCAGTTCGTCGATGGGTATGACGGTCGGTTATGTAGGCTCTAAGGGTACGCACCTTGACATGGCTTACGATGCGAACGCACCTTCGCCCACGTCTTCGTTTACTCAATCTTTGCGCAAGTACCCGCAATTCGCCACGATCAACGTCAGGTCCGCCGGCGCGTCTTCCGTCTACCACGCTCTGCAGATCAGCGTAGAGAAGCGGTTTTCAAAAGGGCTCAGCTTCCTTACAGGCTACACTCGTTCGAAATCCATCGACAATTCTTCACTTTGGAATAGCACTGCTGTCGACGTCACCAATTTTCATCTGGAACGCGGCCTGTCTACGTTCGACACCCGAAACCGTTTTGTTGCGAGCTACACCTACGACCTGCCTTACGGCAGGGGACAAATGTTCGGGGGCAATGGCACAGGCTTGGTGAATACCCTGCTTGGCGGCTGGCAAACGAACGGCATCGTTACCATTCAATCCGGCAATCCGCTCGACGCCACCACGGGTCTTCAGCTGTCCGGCACGCAGACCGGCACCCGTCCAGACGTGCTCTGCAATCCGAACAGCTTCCCTCATGACCCCGCTAAATGGTTCAACACAGCCTGCTTTAGCAGCAACTTCATTGGCCGGTACGGAACAGCCGGACGCAACATCATCATTGGCGCCCCGACTCACGATTTCGATTTCGCTCTGTTGAAGCGCTTCTACCTCGGAGGCGACCAGCGCTATCTGCAGTTCCGGTCGGAGGTTTTCAACGTATTCAACCACCCCAACTTCGACAATCCAAACGTGACCGTCACCAGTTCCACGTTTGGTAAAATCACCTCCTCGGGCGTGCAGGATACACGTGCCAGTTCACGGCAAATCCAGTTCGCTCTAAGGTTGGTATTTTGACACGGACCACATTATTCCTACTGACTGTTGCTCTCACGGCAACTGCTGAACCGAAGCACGCGCCGGCTACAAGAAAGTCTTTTGATGTTGTGGAAGCCACCATCCCCGAAATGCGGCGCGCCATGGAAGAAGGGCGAATTACATCGCGCGAACTCACCCTTCTTTATCTGGCTCGCATCGGGATGTATGAAGACAAGCTGCACTGCATCATCACGGTAAATCCGAATGTCCTCAAAGAGGCGGATGAGCGGGATCGGGAACGTGCTCAAGGCCGCATTCGGGGCCCGCTTCACGGTATCCCTATCGCGCTCAAAGACAATGTGCTCACGCACGACATTGTGACAACCGGCGGGGCTCTCGTCTTTGAAGGTTTTCTGCCCCCCTATGACGCGACCCTGACCAAAAATCTGCGCGATGCGGGAGCTGTAATCATCGCGAAAACCGGATTATCCGAATTGGCAAACTGGGTGGCCGGTGCGCCCACTCCCATGCCGGGCAACTATAACGCCATGCGCGGGTTCGGCTACAACCCTTACGACCCGCGTCGTGATCCACGCGAAGGATTGAACGACGGGCGCCCCGTGCTCACTACCGGAGGCTCCAGCTCCGGCGTCGGTACTGCGGCAAACTTCTGGGCGGGGAATGTGGGCTCGGAAACGTCCGGCTCTATTCTGAGCCCGTCGAATCAAAACATGCTTGCTGCCATCAAGCCTACGGTTGGGCGAATTAGCCGCTATGGCGTGATCCCCATTACAGCCGACCAGGATACAGCGGGGCCGATGGCCAAGAACGTCACCGACGCCGCGATTCTGCTGGGGGCTCTCGAAAGCAAAACTCCTGATCCGAATGACGAAGCCACCACCAGGTGTACGCCGCCTTCCAACCGCGATTACACCCAGTTCCTGAAGGCCGATGGTCTGAAGGGAGTGCGCATCGGCATTCCCAGGGCCTACTTCTATACCCAAGCGGCCTCCGCGCCTTCCACTCCCGCCGGTGCACCGGGCTCAAGATCGGGCGGACGCTTCGATGGCGGTCTAACCCCCGAACAAGCGCAATCCATGACCGAGGCCATCGAGATTCTGAAGCAGCAGGGGGCGGAAATCATTGACCCCGCCGATATCCCGAGCGTGTTGGCTACGGACCCCGCCAAGAGTTTCCTCCAGTGGAACCAATGTTCCGGCAACAACAACGTGAAAGGCAAAGACGCCAACTGTTCCGTGGT
>JAYTGM010000258.1:0-5450 GCA_043733425.1 Terriglobia bacterium | reverse complement strand
AAAGGCGCGTGCGATACCTCCGGTTCTCCCGCCGGGGGATCGGACGGCCTGAAGGACTCCCTCTAGTGCCAAATCCGGACCGGCTACGAGAGCGGCTTTGGCGTATCAGTCGGGGGCCGGTATTTGATCATTGATAATCGAAAACACCCCGACCGTCTTTGCTTTCAATGTCTTCCGAATCGGTTAACAGCTTGGAGAATGGAGGCCACACCGGATTCTCCAAACGCGTGTTCGGATCTGTGTTCCTTTCGGGGAGCCAAATTTATTTTAAACTTGTGGTGGCTCTTCTTAGCCGAACAGCTGTCATATGCCCAATTTTGTGCCCTGACAGCAGAAAACTCAGTCTTGCCGAACAACTATTCGTCTGTTCGATAGTCTTTACCACTCCCTAACGGATAAACTCTAGTGCTGCTCGCTTTGCGCCCATGCGAATATGGCTATATTAGTTCGGGAGTACGTGCAATCCATTGGCGGCAGCCCCTGATAACAGTCGCAGCGATCACGGGCTGAAAGCGAAACACGAATTCTCTCCACGCAGTTTCGCTGTGTTCTTCAACGCATGCGCGTAACAGTTCCGAAATCGGCAGGTCCTCCCCTCTGATTAGACTGCTCGCGGTTGTAAATTCTTCAAATTGCCGAACTTGTGAGTCCAACAAGTGAGCTTGGGTCAGGAGTATGGCGATGACTGAGTTTACCGATTACTGTTTTACCTGACAGAGTTCACAATCTGAAAGAACCGCCTTATATGTTCGGCCTCAGAAAATTTTCCTATGTTGCTATGACCGATTCTTCCGAGTTCAGCCGCCATTTCGGGGTACCTGTCAAACTGATCGAGCAACGATTCGAGTTGCGAGTTACTTTGGTAGACCACTCCTCCGCCGGTTTCACTGACCAACTCCAGAAGTGCGCCAAAGCCGCTGGTAATAATCGGCGTTTGTTCCCTCAGTGATTCCAGAGCAACAAGCCCAAAAGTCTCGTAACAGATTGACGGAATCAGAGTTGCACGCGCACCGCGGTACAAAGAATTCAACTTATCGTACGAGATCCGGCCCAAAAACTCGATATTTGTACCGCGTTCGGCCAACCTCCGCAATTCTGTTTCGTATGAACCGCTACCCGCAACTAAGAGCCTGCGCCCGGTTCTGCAAAATAGAGGCAGAATCGTCTGCAAGCCTTTCGCTTTTTCTAGCCTGCCGCAATAGAAATAATATCCGGAGTCGCTGCATTTGTCCGGTGCGGCTGGTTTCAGGCCGGGAACGAAGTGCGGAAGAACGGTGGTATCTAAAGACTGTGGGGCCTTTCTAAATTGCTCCTGAACAAATAAGCTGGGAACTAAGAATCGGTCGATATGGCTCATCCCCTTTGCCATCCATTGAGTGTTGCGCCAGAGTTGTGGCAATCTACGGTAAACCAACTGGCAACGCAAACAATTACGTTGAACACAGGCCTGTTCTTTATCTTTGAAAAGAATGTGAGTGGGGCAGGTGAACCAATAGTCGTGGAGCGAACACAGCTTTACGCCGGTGCCAAGGTCTAACGCACCAGGGCCGCCGATCAAAGAGATGTTGTGCCAGTGAATAACATCAAAACCAAGTTCTAAAATTTCTGCAATCTTCTTGCGCTTCAACCACGGGGAGCCGGATATCTGCGTGAGTATCGGGGAGAGCGCGCCCAGGGCGGATGAGAGAGTGTGGACCGTTATTCCCGGGTGAAGTAACACCGGGGACGGTTCCACATTGCCCCGAGTTAACCAGAAAGAATCCGCGCAGTGAATGACATGGATCTGGTGACCCGCATTGGCCAGCGCATTCGCGAAATTGGCAACAAACACCCCGTCGCCGCCGAAATGCAGGGGTGGAAAAAAGGTCGTGATGAGACAAATTCGCATGTCTGCGGGAAGTTCTTCAGGGTACCAACGATATACTTACGTGAGTGAACACGGTAGCTAGAGTTGCGCGGCATCTTCGGCTGACTGCTCGAAACTATATGCCCTCGGCGACCCCGCCTTTTCTGATCCTGTTCATCAATTCGATTTGTAATCAGACCTGCGAACATTGCTTTTACTGGCGCAACCTGAATGCAAAAGACGACTTGACTGTCGAAGAGTTGCGTAAGCTTTCCGAGGAACTGGGAATAGTTGAAACTTTAAACCTTTCAGGCGGCGAGCCCTTCCTTCGTAAGGAGTTCGGAGAAATTTGCCGGTTCTTCATTCGAAATAACAAGGTGAGGCAGATTTATGTGCCGACGAATGGTTCCTTCACCGGAAAGACAATGGAGGCACTGGAAGAGGTTTTCCGCGAACCTTCCCTAGATCTCTTTGCCGTGGAGCTTTCGCTGGATGGAATGCCGGAGTTTCACGACAATTTTCGCGGGATGAAAAATGCTTTTGCGCGGTCTATGGAGACCTACGACGCTCTGGCAGAGATGCAGAAAAGGGAGCCTCGCCTTCGTATTCATGCGATCTCCACGGCGACGTCCACAAATTTGGATCAGATACGCCGCTTAACCGAGTACCTGGTGGACCGTTGTCCCGCGATGGACCATCACAACCTGGCACTGATCCGGGGAGATCGAAAAAACGCGTCTCTTGAAGGTCCCGCGCTCGAAGAATATCAGCAGCTTTACCGGTTTGTTCAGGCGCAATGGGCGGAGCGCGAAGAAGGGCGGTATGGTGCGGTGGTGGAACCGCTGCTGCAATACGCAAAGACACGCACAGCGATTGAAAAACGCCAGGTGGTGCCATGCCGTGCCGGAATCTTGAATGCCGTGATCTACGCCAACGGTGATGTGAGCGTCTGCGAGACTCACGCCCCTTTAGGAAATTTGCGAAAAGCCTCCTTTCGCGAAATTTGGAGCTCGAGCAAGGCGGAAGAGGTTCGTCAGTCTATCGCGGCGGGCGAGTGTTACTGCACGAACGAAGTATTTCTCTGGCCAAGCATTGTGTTTCAACCGGCGCAGTTGTTGAAGATGATGTGGCAGTCGCAATCTTTCAAACCGGCTGGGAATATGAAGCACCTTAGCGTACCGCCTTCGCCGCCAGTTTCGGGCCCACCCATTCTAAAAATCCTCTGACTCCCGGAATACGGGTTAATAGGTTGTACACTCGCAGGGTTGCTGTCAAAACCTTGTTATCCAAGTGAGGAGCGCGAAGTAATGCGGGCCCCGTTTTAATCAGGTTGAAACCTGCTTGGTGGCACAACCTCCGCAATTCTCCGGCGCTCATCATGGAGACATGGTACGCGTGCAGATCCGGACGGCGGTAAGCGACGTATGGCCGTTGCCAGCGGCGAGGCAGCAAGCCCACTCCCCAAAGACGGATCTGCGGATCAGGAATAGGGCAATACCGATTATTTGTACTCCACAAGCTGGTGCCACCCACGCGCAATACACGGTGCATTTCCTTGAACGCGGCAAGCGGGTCGCGCACGTGTTCCATGAGGTCCATCGCTGTAAGCACGTCGACCGAGCCACTCGGGAAAGGGAGCGATTCGGCATTTGCGCAAATGAAACAGTGGGAGATACCGAGTTCCTGCAGCCTGATGCTGCCAACAGCAAGCCAACGGAACGCAACATCAACGCCGAATACCAAGCGATTGGGTGCGCTCGACGCGGCAAGCATCGCTCCCGTTGAGCACCCCACATCGAGCAGAACTCCGGGTATCTGCCGCAGGCCGTAATCATCAAGCACTTCTTGAGCGATTTCGAGTTCTTCCAATGCACGCCGAATCCAATGCTGGGCCAAGTCCGCGGGATCTTCCGGGGTAATTGAATAGTAGTAACGAAGCAGTCCCTCAAACCCGCGAATCTTGCCCTCTTGCAGGAGCAGTAAACCTTTTGCCCGATCTTCTTCGATATCGATATAGGGGTCGGGCGCGAGCCTGAAATCAGGGATGCCGCCCAAAATGGGGTATTGTCGCCGGCAGTGATGACAAGAGTAAGAATCTGGTTCCTGCCTTAGTTCTCCCCGGCACTGTGGGCAAATCAGGCGCACGTTCAGTCTGTCTGATGGCAACTTTCACCGGCGCCGGCCAGGTAACCCGTAAGCTCACCGGCGCTCCAGGCGAAAACATAGCTTAAAATCAGCGGGGAGGCAAGAAGGAAACGCTTAACTTCGAATTTTTTGACCATAACAGAACGCATAATTCGAAAGAAGAGTAGCCCCGGCAGGAATGGAGAAAGGATAACCAATTTGACGAGTTGCCATTTTGTGATCGCTCGGCTCCGGCGTGCTCCATAACAGCGGCCATGCTGGAACCGAAGGTGAGTGTACGCGAAGGTTCCACGCCGTTGATCTTGGGTAACAATAGCTTCCGGCACCAGCCGGAGAGGTATCCCACTGCGCCGCAATTCATCGTTAAACTCGGCCTCCCAGAAGCCATCCTGAAGAAGTTTCAACCTTTGGAAGATTAAGGCCCGGGGGTAACACGCGTTATTGCCCGGGAGCCCTGTTGTGGGCCCGCCCGCCCCCCCGGGGATAAAAGCGGAATAGCGGGTCAGATACTGGGCCCATCCTGTCACTGAATTTCTTCCGTTGGCCACTGGCCCCCCGCAAACGCTGCCGCCGTACCGTTCACAGTTCCCGATGAGAGCTTGCAGCCAGCCTGGCGGGAACAGACAATGATCTTCCGTAATGACAATCCATTTTCCAGCGGCCACCAGCAAAGCCTCGCGCCGCAATTGAGGCACTCCCGAAACACGGTCGACAGTCAGCAATCGCACTCCGTTTGGTAATTCCATCACGGTCCGGTCGAAAGAAGAGATGGACGCGATTACCTCAACCGAATAGCCGCTGCATTCCTGGATTAGTTGCCGGAGCGTGGCCGTTGCCGTCTGCGAGGCATCCCGTATGGGGACAATTACAGAAATTTGTGGTTGTGTCATCCTCTGGCGCTTTCAAGCACGTCCAGCAGATCTGAACCGGCCCGCTTCCAGGAAAACAGAGAAGCTCGGAGGATGCCGCTTTCCGACATCTTGCGCCGGAGTTCCGGGTTTGAGATCAAGCGGTCCATCTGGACTGTCAAAGCACCAGCGTCGGAAGGGGGAACACAGATACCGGCACCGCCCAATACTTCAGCCAACGCGTTCCCGGAGCTTGCAAGGACCGGCGTTCCACAGGCCATTGCCTCGATAGCGGGCAATCCGAATCCTTCATCGTAAGAAGGCAACACAAATAATCCCGCGCATTGATAAAGACGTATCAATTCGCTATCGGAAACGTAACCCAGGAACTCCACCGAATCCGTGAGGCCGCGTTCGCGGACGAGTTGGAGCAGTTCGTTGTAACAACTTCGAAATCCTGCATTGCCGTAATCGCCGGCCAGCCGCAGCCGCCAGCCGCGCCTTCTGCCTTCACAAGCGTGGAAAGACTGAATCAAAGTTGCCAGATTCTTGTTGGGGCTGATACCTCCGACATAAAGAAGGAAGGGTTGCCGAGTATGCGCGGCGGGCGG